>JAKSBB010000367.1 GCA_022361315.1 Desulfobacterales bacterium | reverse complement strand
GACCTTGCAGGGAAGAAGGCGGCACTATACGTTGGGGGGGCCTTCAAAGCCTTCTCCCTGATCAAGGCACTCCAAACCATCGGCATGGATGTGGTGCTGGCCGGTTCCCAGACCGGCACCAGCGAAGACTATGCCATCCTCAAAGATATGTGCGCCGCCGGCACCGTGATTCTCGACGATGCCAATCCCCTGGAACTGGCCAAATATGTCATGGAAAAAGACGCCGATCTCTTTATCGGCGGGGTCAAGGAGCGTCCCATCGCCTATAAGCTGGGCATCGGTTTCTGCGACCACAACCATGAACGCAAAATCCCCCTGGCCGGGTTCGAAGGTATGGCCAACTTTGCCAAAGAAGTCCATGAAACCGTGACCAGCCCCATCTGGGATCTGGTCCCCCGCAGAGCGAACCCGACACCGGTAAAGGAAAAGATCAATGACTAAGGAACGCCCCGATAAACCCTATACCGCGACCCAGAACGCCTGTAAGATGTGCACCCCCTTAGGGGCTGCCCTTGCCTTCCACGGCATAGAACGGACCGTCCCCCTGCTCCACGGTTCACAGGGATGCTCCACCTATATGCGGCGGTACCTCATCAGCCACTTTAAGGAACCGGTGGATATCGCCTCTTCCAACTTCAGTGAGGAAACCGCTGTCTTCGGCGGCGGGGCCAACCTGAAGCAGGCCATTGAAAACGTGGCCCGGCAGTACAGCCCGGCCATGATCGGCATCGCCACCACCTGCCTGTCCGAAACCATCGGGGACGACGTCCCCATGATCCTGGGCGACATGGGGCCGACCATACGGGGCACCGCACTGGTTCACGTCTCCACGCCTTCCTATACCGGCACCCATATGGACGGGTTTCACCAGGCCGTGGCTGCCGTGGTGGACCGGTTCAACCCGGCGGACAAGCGGATCGTTTATAAACCCAAAAAGAAAAAAACCTTCAACCTCTTTCCCGGCATGCTCTCCAACGAAGATATCCGGCATCTTAAAGAGATCTTTGAGCAGTTTCATACGCCCTGCACGGTGCTTCCGGATTATTCCGAGCGGCTGGAAGGACCGTCCTGGCAGGAGTACCAGGCCATCCAGGAAGGGGGCACCCCCATCTCGGTCATTGAAAAGATGAACGTTTCCGTTCACAGCCTGGAATTCGGGGCCGTACTGGCCCTGACCGCAGACAAGGGCGTGGATACGGCAGGGGCGATACTGAACGACCGTTTCGGTATCCCCTGCACCCGGATGCCCATCCCCATGGGGGTCAAAGCCACAGACCGGTTTATGCAGACCCTGTCGGAGGTCACAGGCAAGCCCGTACCGGACCGCTACCAGAAAGAAAAATGGCGGCTGGTGGATGCCTATGTGGACGGCAATAAATACGTGTCCAGGAAAAAGGCCGTGATCTACGGCGAAGAAGACTTTGTGGTGAGTCTGGCCGGATTTCTGGCTGAGATTGGTATTATTCCAGTAATCTGCGCCACAGGCGGCAAAAGCGGTTTGTTCCGTCAGGCCCTGGAACAGACCCTGCCGGAAACGGTCTGGGGCCAGGTGCAGATCCACGACGATATGGACTTCACCCGCATCGAGGAACGGGCCGCGGCCCTGCCGGAAACACCGGATTTGATCATCGGCAACTCCAAAGGCTATGCCATGGCCCGGCGGCTCAAGGTTCCCCTGGTGAGGGCGGGCTTTCCCATCCACGACAGGGTGGGGGGGTCCAGAATTCTCCACATCGGTTACAAAGGGGCACAGAACCTGTTCGATACCATTGTTAACGCCATCCTTGAAAAGCGGCAGACCGAGTCTTCCGTTGGCTATTCATATATGTAGAAAAAATTAAGGTGAGACCCATGAATATAGATAACCATCCCTGTTTCAATCCCAAAGCCTGTAAAGATTTCGGCCGGGTACATCTCCCGGTGGCACCGGCCTGTAATATCCAGTGCAACTTCTGCAACCGGAAATTCGACTGCGTTAACGAGAGCCGTCCCGGCGTCTCCTCCTCCATCCTGTCCCCGGACCAGGCCATGGCCTATCTGGCAGAGGTGGTGGAAGCCAAAGGCAATATTTCCGTGGTGGGTATTGCCGGCCCCGGCGATCCCTTCGCCAATCCGGTCCAGACCATGGAAACCCTCCGGATAGTCCGGCAGACCTATCCGGACATGCTGCTCTGTGTGGCCTCCAACGGACTGAACATCGGTCCCCATCTGGATGAACTGGCGGAACTTAAGGTCAGTCACGTCAGCATCACGGTCAACGCCGTTGATCCCATTATCGGAGAAAAGATCTACTCCTGGGTCCGTGACAACAAAAAAACCATGGGGCCGGAACTCGGTGCAAGACTACTGCTCCGCCGCCAGCTCTCCGCCATCCGCGGCCTTGTGGAGCGGGGTGTTATGGTGAAGGTGAACACCATTGTCCTGCCCGGTATCAACGATCACCATGTGACGGATATCGCCAGGGAAATGTCCCTGCTGGGCGTTGACCTGTTCAACTGCATGCCCTATTTCCCAAACGAAGGGGCCAATCTCTCCCATCTTTCCGAGCCCTCGCTAAAGCAGATGAAAGGCCTGCGGAAAGCTGCCCGGGAATTTATTCCCCAGATGACCCATTGCAAACGCTGCCGTGCCGATGCCGTGGGCCTTCTGGACGATCCCCTGAACACCCATTTGATGGACCGTTTGAAGCACCATGCCAATGCGCCCCTTCCTTTTCCGGGTAAGGACAAACAATTCTCCGCCTCCCCGGGGGGCGGCATGGCCGCTTCTTCCGAACCTGCGAAAGAGACTTCCCGAACTTACGTAGCCGTGGCCACCAGGGAAGGGGTTCTGGTGAACCAGCACCTGGGAGAGGCCCGCACCCTGAGCATTTACGACATCTCCAATGACACACCGGTGATGGTTGAAAAACGGCGGATGCCCAAACCCGGCACCCGGGATTTCAGATGGTTCGGCACCGCAGAAGCCATAAAAGACTGCCATACCCTTCTGGTCAGCGGTATCGGGCAGAACCCCAAGGAGATCCTGACCCAGGACGGCCTGGATGTGCTTGAGGTGAACGGCATGATTGAAATGGTCCTGTCCGCCCTGAAGAACGGGGAGGATTTCAGCCACCTGATCGTACGGGAACACAGCGGCTGCGGGCAGTGCCAGGGCACAGGAACCGGCTGTATGTAAAAGTACGACAAGACACTTATCATCAACTTATAATTCAAATATGGAGACACACATGGAAAAACCCAAAAAACACATCATGGTCTGCGCCAGCTTCCGCCCCAACGGCGAACCCAAAGGCAAATGCCACCGCAAAGGTTCCGGCGCCTTCCTGCCCTATATTGAAAATGAACTCCTGGACCGGGGACTTGAAGATGTCCTGGTATCTTCCACCTGCTGCCTCAAGTACTGTGATGAAGGCCCTGTGATGATCATCTATCCGGACAATATCTGGTACGGAAATGTGGACAGTGAAGATGCCGTTGACGAGATCCTCGACGCCATGGAGGACGGCGAAGTGGCCACGGGGTATCTGCTGTCATGAAGACAGAAGCGGACCGGGTCTGGATGGTGGATACCACGTTAAGAGACGGGGCCCAGGCCCCGGGTGTGGTGTTCCGCCCCCTGGAAAAGTTTTGGATTGCCTCGGGACTTGCCGCCTGCGGAATCGATGAAATCGAAGCAGGCATTCCCGGCATGGGGGAATTTGCCTGCAGGGAGATCTCCGCCCTCGCCCGCCTCCGTCTGCCCTGCATTTTATCCTGTTGGTGCAGGGCGGTGGCGTCGGAG
>JAKSBB010000266.1 GCA_022361315.1 Desulfobacterales bacterium | reverse complement strand
GGTGATATCGATCCGGACATGCCCTTTACGGAAATGGGCATGGATTCCATCATCGGTGTGGAATGGATCAAGGCGGTGAATGATGCCATCGGCACGTCCGTTGAGGCCATCAAGATCTATGATTACCCCACCCTTCGGGAGTTTGAAGGCTTTGTGGCCGGGCAGGCAGATGCGCCGCCGGTATCGTTACCACCACTGGACACTCCGGCCGGAACACCGGCGTCCGGGCCGTCGAAGATTGTGCTTGATATGCCGGACAGCCCGGGTCCCGGAGACGTTGATGTGCCGGAAAATTTGAATCAGGATCTGCGAAGGACATTAACGGCAACCCTGGCAGAGGCCCTTTACATGGATGAAAGCGATATCGATCCGGACATGCCCTTTACGGAAATGGGCATGGATTCCATCATCGGGGTGGAGTGGATCAAGGCGGTGAATGATGCCATCGGCACGTCCGTTGAGGCAATCAAGATCTATGATTATCCCACCCTTCGGGAGTTTGAAGCCTTTCTGGCCGGGCAGGCAGATGCACCGCCGGTATCGTTACCACCGCTGGACACACCAGCCGTGGTTCCCGAAAATCAGAGCCGGACCCTGCCCCAAAACCTGAACCAGACATTGACAGCAACCCTGGCAGAGGCCCTGTACATGGACGAAAGCGATATTGATCCGGATATGCCGTTTACGGAAATGGGCATGGATTCCATCATCGGTGTGGAGTGGATCAAAGCGGTGAATGATGCCTTCGGCATGTCTGTTGAGGCCATTCAGATTTACGATTATCCAACACTGCGTGAGTTTGAAGGGTTTATTGCCGGTCAGGTGGATACCGGCAGCGGTGTTAGCAGCGTCAGCAGCGTTAGCGAAGCTGAAATCCCACCGGCACCACCAGAGACCCTGGAAGAGATTTTGGCCCAGGTGCAGCAGGGGCTGCTGGATGTGGATCAGGCCGATAAGTTGCTGCAGGCATTAAAAATTGATTGATGGCAATAGCTGGTACACTAATTGATTGTTGTTACAGATATACTGATTTTAAAATGAAATTCGTCAACAAAGGTGGCGTTACTGCCAATTCAGTTGACAGCTGATGAATGAGAACACAGGGGGAGACACTCTCCTGTTACGGCATAGATTATGAGATAAACACCCACAAGCGAAAGGTCTATTGATGGAAAAAGAGGCGATATTTGAACTTGTTGTAAAACATACCTGTGAGATAATTCCGGCCCTGAAAACCCATTCGTTTAAACCCGAGGAAACCTTGAAGGAACTGGGGGCCAATTCCCTGGACCGCACCGACATTCTGGATGATCTCATGGAATCACTGGATATTGATGTCCCCCGGGTGGAGCTGTTCGGGACCAAAAATATCGGGGAACTGGTTGATCTGCTGCATCAGTATGCGTCTAAACAATAACAGGTGTAAGGGCATTTCATAAAGGGAGCAACATGAGTATCGCAGGCATCGAAGCAATGAATGTATACGGGGGCGCGGCCTATCTCGACGTGGAGGAACTGGCGGCCCACCGGCAATTGGACAACCAGCGGTTTGAGAACCTTTTAATGAAGGAAAAAACCGTGGCACTGCCCTATGAGGATCCCGTGACCTTTGCGGTCAATGCGGCAAAGCCGATTATCGACGCCCTTTCCGAGGATGAGAAGAACCGCATCGAAATGGTGATCACCTGCACGGAGTCGGGCATTGATTTCGGCAAGTCCATGAGCACCTACGTCCACGACTATCTGGGACTGAAGCGGAACTGCAGGCTGTTTGAACTCAAAAATGCCTGTTATTCCGCCACCGCCGGGTATCAGAACGCCCTTAATTTTATTCTGTCCGGCACCTCGCCCGGTGCCAAGGCCCTGGTCATCGCCACCGATATTTCCAGATTCATTGTGGTGGACGGCGGGGACGCCCTCAGTGAAGACTGGTCCTTTGCAGAGCCCAGTTCCGGTGCCGGTGCCGTGGCCATGCTGGTGGGGGATTCTCCCGTTGTTTTTCAATCGGATATCGGTGCCAACGGCTATTACGGGTACGAAGTCATGGATACCTGCCGGCCCGTTCCCGATTCCGAAGCCGGTGATTCGGACCTGTCGCTGATGTCCTACCTGGACTGTTGTGAACGGTCCTTTAAAGAGTACTGCAAACGGGTGGACGGTGTGGATTACCAGAACACCTTTCAATACCTGACTTTCCATACCCCCTTCGGCGGGATGATCAAAGGCGCCCACCGCACCATGATGCGGAAAACGGTGAAGGCCCGTCCCCCTGTGATCGAAGCGGATTTCGAACAGCGGGTTGCCCCGGGGCTGAGCTACTGCAAACGGGTGGGGAACATCATGGGGGGCACGGTATTCTTATCCCTGGCCGGCACCATAGACAACGGCAGCTTTGATACACCGAAACGGATCGGCTGCTTTTCCTACGGCTCCGGCTGCTGCTCCGAGTTTTACAGCGGTGTGGTGACCCCGGCGGGCCAGCAGCGCCAGCGCAGTTTCAACATCGAAGACCGGTTGAACCGGCGGTACCGTCTTTCCATGGATGAGTACGAAGCGCTGCTGCGGGGAAGCGGTGCGGTAAGGTTCGGCACCCGGAACCTCGAATCCGACTTCAGTATCATTCCCGGTCTCGACCCCTCACAGGGGGGCGAAAAACGGTTGTTCCTGGAAAAGATCCAGGAGTTTCACCGGGAGTACAGGTGGTTCTGATGGGATATGAGACGATAAACGTCCGATATGACGGCACGGTTTGTTTCTTACGGTTGAACCGTCCGGCGGCGGAAAATGCCATCAACGCCCTTATGGTGGAGGAGTGCCGGCAGGTGCTGCGGACCTGCGAGGAAGAGGCCACCGTGGTGGTTCTGGAAGGCCTGCCCGACGTGTTTTGCACCGGGGCTGATTTTTCCGAAGTCATGGCCCATGTCAACGGCGGAAAGGCCGCACCCGATCCGGAACCGTTGTACGACCTGTGGCTGCAGCTTGCCACCGGACCCTACGTCACCATTGCCCATGTGAGGGGCAAGGTCAATGCCGGCGGGGTGGGATTTGTGGCGGCCTGCGATATTGCTCTGGCGGATGAGACGGTGCGGGTCAGCCTGTCGGAGATGTTGTTCGGGTTGTTTCCGGCCTGTGTTCTGCCCTTCCTCATCCGGCGGACAGGGTATCAGAAGGCCCATTATCTGACCCTCACCACTGCCCCGGTGGCGGTTGAAAAGGCTCTGGACTGGGGGCTGATAGATGCCTGTGAACCCAACAGCGACGCCCTGGTCCGCAAGCATCTGCTCCGGCTCCGGCGGCTGTCCAAGGCAGGGATCACACGGTACAAACGTTACATGAACGGATTGTCCGGGTTGCCGCTTCAGATGAAGCCGGAAGCGGTTGCCGCCAATAAAGAGATCTTTGCCGACCCCGATATTCTCGGAGATATTGTCCGCTACAGGACCGAGGGAAAATTTCCGTGGGAAGCCTGATGGCCTTCCGCGGCGTGAAAAGCAAACCATACCCCGCCTGTTCTTGTTTGGGGGGCTGAATAGATAACCGGAGCATGATATGTCAGAATCCGTTGTAAACATGGTGGAAGTCGAACCCGGGATCGTCCTGCTGAAAATGGAGGACCGTGCCCATCGGAACACCTTTTCCCCTGAATTGATATACGGATTAAAAGATGCCTTTGATCTCATAGACGCAAACGACACTTACAAGGCCGTGGTGCTGACGGGATATGATAATTATTTTTGTTCCGGCGGCACCCAGGAAGGCCTGCTGGCCATCAATGAGGGAAAGGCACAGTTCACAGAGGCCAATATCTACAGCCTGCCGCTGGCATGCCGGATCCCCGTTATCTCCGCCATGCAGGGGCACGGCATCGGGGGCGGGTTTGCCTTCGGGCTGTTTTCGGATTTTGTGGTCCTGGGACGGGAAAGCGTATATACCACCAACTTCATGAAATACGGGTTTACTCCGGGAATGGGGTCCACCCTGATTCTAACCGAAAAACTGGGGATCAGCCTGGCTGAAGAGTTTTTGTTTACGGCCCGGAATTTCAGGGGCGGTGAGCTGGAACAGCGGGGAATCCCCTTCAAGGTACTGCCCAGGGATGAGGTGCTGCCCTACGCCCTCTCCCTTGCCAGGGAGGTGGCTGATAAACCCAGGGTCTCCCTGGTCACCCTGAAAGATCATATGGTGGCGTCCCTCAGAGAGAGACTGCCGGCCGTCATTGAAAAAGAACTGGCCATGCATGACACAACCTTTCATCTGCCCGAGACCAAAGAGCGGATTATGCGGTTGTTTGGGAAATAATACAGGAGATACACCATGGGCACGGACGCAAAACAGATACTGGCCGCCTTGAAATCCGGCGCTATCAGCATTGAGGATGCCGCATCCGAAATAACGAAGACCCGGCGTCAGGCACAGGCGCACCCGAAGGCAGGCACACCTGCGTCCGCTGATATGTGTCTCCAGAGTATTCCCGGCGGGTATCACAAGGTCATCATAGAACGTCCCGGAAGCATCGATGATATCAAGATTGTTGACGCCCGGCCCCAGGCCTTAGCCCCCCATGAGGTGCGCATTGCCGTAAAGGCGTTTTCACTGAATTTTGCCGATCTCCTCTGTACCAGAGGCCTTTATCCCAACATGCCGCCGTACCCCTTTACCCCTGGTCTGGAAGTGGCCGGTATCGTAGCCGGTGTCGGGGACGCCGTGCAGACCTTTACACCTGGTGACCCTGTGGTGGCCATGTCGGGCACCGGCATGGGCGGCCATGCCACCCAGGTGACCTGTCTTTCTGAGCAGGTATTCCACAAGCCGGAATCCCTCTCCTTTGAAGACGCCTGTTCCCTGCCCGTGGTGGCCATTACCATGATGGTGGCCTTTGACAAGGCCCGGCTGCAGTGGGGGGAACGCATCCTGATCCAGACCGCCACCGGCGGAACCGGCCTGATGGCGGTCCAGCTGGCCAAATATTACGGGGCCGAGATCTATGCCACGGCCGGATCAGACCATAAGCTCCGGTACCTGGAGCGTCTGGATGTCCCCCACCGGATCAACTATCTGGAAACGGATTTTGAGGCGGAAATCCATCGTTTGACCCGTGGCAAAGGGGTGGATGTGGTCATCAACACCCTGCCCGGCGATGCCATCCAGAAGGGGTTGAACTGCCTCTCTGCCGAAGGGCGTTATATTGAACTGGCCATGACGGGGATTAAATCCGCCAAAACCATTGACCTGTCAAAACTCACCAGCAACCAGACCTTTTACAGCATTGATCCGGGCCGGCTGAAGCGAAAAGAGGTGATCCGGGATCATTTCAACGAGGTGCTCCGGCTGACCCGCCACGGCATTTTAAAGGCCACCATCTGCAAAAGTTTTCCCCTGGCATCCGTCAAAGAGGCCTACCGGTATCTGGAAAACAGAAAGAATATCGGAAAAATTGTGGTGACAGTGCCGGATGCGTTGATGTACAGGGAACCGCCGGCAACTCAAGAGGTACAGATTCCCCCGACGCGTGTCACTCCAAAAGCGGACAGGGATGCCCGGTCCGTGGCCATCATCGGCATGTCAGGCAAATTTGCCGGGGCTCAGGATGTAAACCGGTTCTGGGACAACCTGGCCGCCGGAAAGAACAGTATCCGGGACGTACAGGCATGGCGGTGGGATGCGGATGCCCCTGTGGATCTCGGCGCCGGTGACGGCGAGGACGACGGGATTTACTGGAAACGGGGGGGCTTCCTTGAGGATATCGACAAATTTGACCCCCTCTTTTTTAATATCTCCCCGGCGGAAGCCGAGTACATGGATCCCCAGCAACGGCTGTTTCTGGAGGAATCCTGGAAAACCCTGGAGGACGCAGGCCTTGCACCGGAAACCCTTTCCGGCAGAAAATGCGGGGTCTTTGTGGGGGTGGGAAAGGGAGATTACCTGGGGGCACGGGCAGAATCCTTCCAACAGGTCAACGCCAACCGCCTCATGGGGACGGCCCCGGCCATCCTGGCGGCACGTATCTCCTATCTCTTGAATCTCACCGGCCCCAGTATTGCCGTTGATACGGCATGCTCCTCCTCCCTGGTTGCCATCCACCAGGCCTGCCAGAGCATCGTCAGCGGTGAATGCGATATGGCCCTGGCCGGGGGCGTCTGCCTCATGACCACAAAAGAACTGCTGGTCATGGCGGGCAAGGCCGGCATGCTGTCCCCCACGGGGCAATGCCACACCTTTGACAACGATGCCGACGGCTTTGTTGCCGGCGAAGGCGTGGGTGTCCTTCTTCTCAAATCCCTGCCTGAAGCGATCCGGGACGGGGATAATATTCATGCCGTGATCCGCGGCGGCGGCTTTAACCAGGACGGCAGGACAAACGGTATCACGGCCCCCAGCGCCAAATCCCAGATGAAGCTGGAAAAGGAGGTCTATGACCGGTTCGCCATAGATCCGGGCTCCATCAGCTATGTGGAGGCCCACGGCACCGGCACCAAGCTGGGGGATCCCATTGAGGTCTCCGCCCTGTCGGAGGTCTACCGCAGCTATACCGATAAACGCCGCTACTGTGCCATCGGCTCGGTGAAAACCAATATCGGCCACGCCATGGCGGCAGCCGGGGTGGCTTCGGTGATTAAGGTGGCCCTGGCCCTGACCCGGAAGCAGATTCCCCCCTCCATTAACTTTGAGCGGGAAAATGAGCATATCAACTTCAAGGACAGCCCCTTCTTTGTGAATACGGAACTCCGGGACTGGACGGCGGAAGACGGTTCTCCCCGGCGTGCGGCAGTCAGTTCCTTCGGGTTCAGCGGCACCAATGTGCATATGGTCCTGGATGAATATGAGGGCGAGTATGAAGGAGAATATAAGGGCGAGTATGGGGGCGAATATCAAGGCGAAACAACTGAAACGGGTTCAGACGATGGCCCGGCCATATTTGTGCTGTCTGCCAAATCCCGGGAACGTCTGGCCGCCTATGCCGGGAATATGGCAACCTTTCTCGGACAACGGGCTGATGCATCCGGCCAATCTTTAAATTTAGCGGACATTGCCTATACCTCCCAGGTGGGCCGAGAGGCCATGGCCCACCGGCTTGCCGTATTGGCAACATCCGTGGATGACCTTCGGGATAAGCTGGAACGCTTTACCGCAGGTGAGGAACACATAGAGGGGATATCCTGCGGACGGGCAGAGCGGGAGACCGATACCGGGAACGGAGATGCTGCGGCAGACGCCTCCGAACGCATAGGGCTTTGGACCAGCGGTGCATCCGTGGACTGGCAGTCTCTGTACAAAAACCGGAGGCCACAGCGGATCAGCCTCCCCACCTATCCCTTTGAACGGGAACGGTACTGGATGACGGATGAGCCTGAAACGGCTGCCGGCCTGCAGCAGCACCTCCGGTTACACCCCCTGATGCACGAGAACACCTCGGATCTCAACGAACAGCGTTTCAGCACCACGTTTACCGGGGATGAGTTCTTCCTGGCGGATCACCTTATCGGCGGTAAACCCATGCTCCCCGGGGCCGCATATATTGAGATGGCCCGGGCTGCTGTGGTTCAGTCTTCCGCTGTGCCACCGGATGAACCGGTTACGGTTACAGTCAAAAATGTATCCTGGGTAAGACCGGTTACCGTGGAAAAAGAACGGGTGGAGGTGCATATCAGTTTGTTCCCGGAAGGTACGGGGGATATTGCCTGGGAGGTCTGGTCTCTCAGGGGGATGAACGCCGAAAGGGTGGTTCACAGCCGGGGGACTGCCGGGGTTTCGGCAACGGCCGATCCTAAATCAGAAAGCCGGTCCGGGCTTGAGGC
>JAKSBB010001155.1 GCA_022361315.1 Desulfobacterales bacterium | reverse complement strand
TGGAAAATCCAGGCCATGTATTCATCGGATTCCGGGCCGAAGGGAATGGCGGAAAACAATGCGCCTGCAGGGATCTTGCCCTGCCAGTAGGCCGGAGAACCAAACCCGGCATTGACCTTGCCCTGGGAAACGGCACTCAGGATTTCAAACGGGGGAATCAGTTTTCCCGGCTCATAGTACTTGACCACAATGGAACCGTCACTGATGGTTTTAATGTCATCGGTAAGCTGGGGAATGGTGTCCCCCAGCACCGGAAGACTGGTGGCAAAACAGAGCGGTGCCTTGAGCAGCACGCGTTTGGATCCGCACCAGGCGGACTGGGTTACGGCCAGACAAACAACCAGTGACAGGCAGATCATCAGAACATTTTTTTTCATGGTTTGGGTCTCCTCCCTTAATTTTATGGGCAGTTGACGGTTTTCCAATTCATATCAACTGCTTTGGACTCTTACTCTGGATTCTGGTCTGATAGTAATACCAGCGCCATTTTTCAGTGTCAATAAATTATTTTAAGCTATAATTAAGCCCGGCCAGGTTTTCCTTGACAAGGACTGAACCCATAACCTATAGGGAGATCAAGACATATCTGCCCAAACGAGATGCTGCAATTTGACAGAAAGGATGTATGGCACTGGTCTGGCCAAATCCGGCACCCAATCCATGTGAAGGTTATAAGGAGTCAATGGAACCGATTTTCAATAAAATAAAACTTCAAAAATTGACCGATGAAATTGCGGACCAGCTGCGCACCCTGATCATGGACGGCAAGCTTTCCCCCGGGGAAAAACTTCCCGCCGAACGGTCCCTGGCCGAAATGCTCGGTGTGGGGCGCTCCTCACTCCGGGAAGCATTGAACATACTTCAGGCCCAGGGATTTGTGGAAACCAGGAAGCGGCGGGGAATATTTGTCTGCAGCCTCGGGGCATCCATTGTGTCCGATCCCCTTCAGCAGGTGCTGGAAGAAGATAAGGACAAACTGCTCCAGCTTTATGAGATCAGAAAAGAACTGGAGATTGCCACAGCGGCAAAGTCGGCACTGCAACGCCGGCAGACCGATCTTGATCAGATGAAGGCGGTGCTCGACGCCATGGCCGAAGATGCGAAGGAAACCCGCCTGGCCCTTGAACGGGACCTGGAATTTCACCAGCTCATTGCCCGCTCCACAGGCAACTTCTTCCGCAGCCATATTCTCAAAAGCATATTTGACCTGTCCGACGCCTACCTGAAATTTGTTGTGAAGCATATCGTTAATGACCGGGATCACATCGATTCGGTACTGGCCCAGCACCGCCGGATTTTAGACGCCATTGAAGCTAGGAACCCGGATGAGGCGGGACAGGCCATGGCGGATCATCTCACCTTTGTTGAGGAGCAGTGGAAAAGCTATGTAGTCTCGTGAATATCGCAGCCAGCGATGTTTTCCGGTGATTTTTCTTGACAACCTGGAAAAATAGAACTACAAACTGGCCCTAAATTGTATTGTTCGAAACAATACGGCCCTGCAACAACAGGACAATAGTAGTTTAGTTCATATTCCAATAAGCCACGAAGGCAATTTACCGTTAACGGCGGTAGGGGTGCTTTTGTGGCTTTTGTTTTTCTCTCCCCCCTGCCCGTCCGTATTCACCCATTATGGATGAGGAGATACATTTCATGACAGTAATTCGATTTTTAAAAGTAATTCTGACCCTTTGCATCGTTTTGGCCCTTGCAGCGCCATTTCCCTGTTCCGCCAAAGAAAACCAATTGGTACTGGCCCTGAAAGGAGAGCCTTCGGACGGGTTTGATCCGATTATGGGGTGGGGGCGCTACGGCCATTCCCTGTTCCACTCCACCCTGCTGGCCCGGGACAACGATCTGAACATCATCAATGACCTGGCAACCGCTGTTGATACCGATGACAGCGGCAGGGTCTGGAAAATTTCCATCCGCAGGGATGCCCGGTTTTCGGACGGGAAACCACTGACAGCCGAAGATGTGGCCTTTACCTTTAACACGGCTGCAGAAGGGACAGGCAAAGCAGACCTGTCCAGCCTTGACCGGGCAGAGGCCACCGGTGAGTACTCCCTGGAGCTGCATCTGAACAAAAAGGACACCACCTTCATCAACCGTCTGATCACCCTGGGCATTGTCCCGGCCCACGCCTACGGCAAAGATTACGGCAGAAAACCCTTAGGTTCCGGCCCCTTTGTCCTGGAAAGCTGGGTGGAAGGCGAACAGATGTCGGCCAGGGTCAATCCCCTGTATTACGGAAAGAAACCCCACTTTGACCGCCTGGTATTCCTCTATGCGGGTGAAGATACCATGCTTGCCGCGGCAAAGGCCGGACAGGTGGATATTGTGGTGGTGCCGGCCCATCTGGGCAAGCAGACCATCCGGGGCATGCACCGCCATGCCGTAAAAAGTGTAGACAACCGGGGATTGATGTTCCCTGTGGTCGCAGACCGCGGTGAAAAATCGGCCACGGGTGCACCGGTGGGGAACCCGGTCACCAGTGATCCCGCCATCCGCAGGGCAGTGAATCTGGCCATCGACAGGTCCGCCCTGGTGGAAGGGGTGCTGGAAGGCTTCGGACAGCCCGCCTACTTTGTCTGTGACAAAATGCCCTGGGACAACCCGGAAAACGCCTTCCGTGATAACGACCTGGAAGCGGCCAAAGCCATTCTTTCCGATGCCGGATGGACAGATACCGACAATGACGGTATCCGGGAGAAAAACGGGGTCGAGGCCCGGTTTACCATGATCTACCCCTCGGACCGGGCCGTACGCCAGGGCCTGGCTCTGGCCGTTGCCGACATGCTCCGCCCCCTGGGAATCCGTGCGGATGTATTCGGAAAAAGCTGGGATGAGATAAAAAAACGGATGCACGCCGACGTCATTGTGTTCGGCTGGGGCAGCCATGATCCCATGGAAGTCTATCACCTGTACCACAGCCGGCTGTCCGGACAGGGATACTACAATGCCGGTTTTTACCGGAACCCCGCCGTTGACAACTACCTGGACAAGGCATTGAACGCAGCATCCTACGAGGCATCCCTGAAATATTGGCAGAAGGCCCAATGGGACGGTAACACCGGCTGCGGCCCCAAAGGTGACGCCCCGTGGGCATGGCTGGTCAACCTCGACCACGTTTACTTTGTGAAGGACAACCTGGATGTGGGACAGTCCCGGATTGAACCCCACGGCCACGGCTGGCCCATTACCGCAAACATTGTTGATTGGCAACGGAAATAAAGATGAAACCCTTTACCTTATATCTGATGGGTAAAGCCGGACGGATGGCCGCCGTCGTGTCACTGGTGGCCGTCCCTTCCTTCACCCTGGTCAGCAATGCCCCCATTGACCCGGTGTCCGCCTACCTGGGATACGACCGGATGCAGATCACCCCGGCCCAGGAACAAAAGATCATCCAGCGCTGGGGGCTTGACCTGCCCGCCCACCAGCGGTTTTTCAAATGGCTGGGGAACACCCTGCAGGGTGACTTAGGCGTCTCGGTGATTTACAACGAACCCGTGGCTGAGGTGATCCAGAAGCGGTTTTCCGCCTCCATCGTCCTGATGGGGGCGGCCTGGCTGTTGTCCGGCATCCTGGGCTTTGCCCTGGGCGCCATTGCCGGCACCTTCCGGAACTCATGGATCGACCGGGCCATACGACTGTACGCCTATACCCTGGCATCCACCCCCACATTCTGGATCGCCATGGTGCTGCTGGTGATTTTCAGCGTCTCCCTGGGCTGGTTTCCCTTCTGCTGTGGGGGGCCCTTGGGGGTGCTGCCGGATGAGGTTACCCTCCTGCAGCGGCTGCATCATCTGGTGCTCCCGGTAACGGCCCTGTCCGTGATCGGCGTTGCCCAGATCGCCCTGCACACCCGGGAGAAAATGATCGATGTGTTCCAGAGCGACTTTGCCCTCTATGCCGCTTCCCTTGGGGAGTCCCGGACAGGGATCGCCATCTTCCACGGCCTGCGGCACACCCTGCTGCCGGCCCTCACCCTGCAGTTCGCCAGCTTCGGCGAACTTTTCGGAGGGGCCGTGCTGGCCGAGCAGGTTTTCTCCTACCCCGGCCTGGGCAGGACAACTGTGGAGGCCGGGGTTCGCGGGGATATCCCCCTGTTGCTGGGTATCGTCATGTTCTCCACCCTTTTTGTGGTCACCGGGAACATCATTGCCGACATTCTTTACGTCACCGTC
>JAKSBB010000576.1 GCA_022361315.1 Desulfobacterales bacterium | reverse complement strand
TTTGCATTCCTGGGGGTTTTCTTTGCACCGGTATGCGGTATCCAGATCATGGATTACTTTGTGATTCGTGGACAGAAACTGGACGCCAGGGGGCTTTATGAAAACGCACAAGGTTCCGCCTATTATTTTTACGGCGGGATAAACCCGGCCGGATTCATGGCGGTGATTGCCGGGTTTTTCACCTATGTCTTTCTGCTGAACCCCGTCACTTATGTCTCTTCCGCCGTATTCAAATATACCGGTGCTTCTGTGCCGGCCCTGGTGATCAGTGGCGTGGTGTACTATGCTGCCACCAAACTCTTTATGGAGAAATCCGGGGTGGGCGCTTATCAGGTTCAGTAGAGCACCAGGTCAGCGTACCTGTGATGGTTTTATTTCTATGAGGGCGGGATATTCCGGTATTCCGCCCTTATTTTATTGGTGGCCCAGAGGTGCCTATATTAGGGCTGGCTAAATTTGGGCCGGATTGTCCGCATATCGGACAGATTTGGCCAATTCCGGGTAATATGGTATAGAATTTCAAGACAACAAGTGCTTAGCCGCCTGGCACAGTTTGTGTAAATCCTAAATACACAAGGATGAAAATACCACCGCAGCCCGAACCATTCCGGAGGCCAATGGAAAAGAATTTGGACGTCTATAAAAACGTTGATGCACTGGAGGTGCTGGATAACCTTCCCGGGGTGGTTTTCCGGGTGATCAATGACGGACACTGGACATTTGCATACGCAAGCAAAGGTGTGGAAAAACTTCTGGGTTATACAAAAAATGAACTTGTGGATGTAAAAAAACTGCGGCAGATGATACCGGCCGAGGACCTGGTGGTCAACAAACGTCTGCTTCGCCGGCTGACCCCTGAAAATCCGCATCTGACAACCGTCTACCGGGTAAATGTGGCGGATGGCCGCACCAAATGGGTCCGGGAGGAGGCCACCGGTATTTTTTCAAAAACCGGCAAACTGCTGTTTATCGATGGCTTTCTTGTTGATATCACGGATCAGAAGCTCAAAGAGCAGGCCCTGGAAAACGAAAACACGGAGTTGAAATCCAGTCTTTACGACAAAAACCGTCTGGACAATCTCATCGGACAGAGTTTGGCCATGAAAGAGCTTTTCGATATGATTTTAAAGGCGGCCAAGACCCATGCACCTGTTGTTATTACCGGAGAAACAGGAACGGGCAAAGAATTGACATCCCGGGCCATTCACAGGTTCAGCCCCAGAAAGGAGAAACCCTTTGTGGTAGTGAACTGCGGCGCCATTTCGGAAAATCTTCTGGAAAGCGAATTTTTCGGCTACAAAAAAGGGGCGTTCACCGGGGCTTTGAGTAACCGGAAAGGATTTCTGGATGCAGCCAATAAAGGGACCCTCTTTCTGGATGAACTCGGAGAGATTTCCCAGAACCTCCAGGTAAAACTGCTGCGGGTGCTTGACGGAGAAGGATATATCCCCGTGGGCGAGACCAAACCCCGGTTCTCTGATTTCCGGTTGATCACGGCAACCAACAGCAATCTGGAGGAGCTGGTCCGCACCGGAAAGATGCGGGAGGATTTCTATTACCGGATAAATACCTTCCGGCTGCGCACGCCTCCCTTGCGGGACCGCAAGGATGACATTATTCTCCTGGCCAATCATTTCCTGGCCAAGTTCTCCCAGGAGGACCCGGCACCTCTGCTGTCCCGGAACGACCGTTCCATCCTTCTGGAGTATTCATGGCCCGGAAATGTCAGGGAACTGCAGAATACCATGTACAGGTATCTCGTCCATGGTGCGCTGGAGCTTTCCGCAGAACCGGTGGTGAAGAGGCCCGAGGCGTCATCTGAGATTCTGCCGGCTGAAGCAACCGCGGCCGGCAACCAAGAAACGGCCACCGGGGGAATTATCTCCAATATTGAAAAGATGGAAAGAAAAATGATCCTGGATATCCTTGAGAAAAACCGGTGGCATATCGGTAATGCCGCCAGGGATCTCGGATTCAGCCGCCGTACCATGCAAAGACGCATGAAAAAATACCACCTCAAAAAATAGGGTCGGCCAACTCTGGCCGACTCGATATCCTGTAAAATCGAATATCTCCACCTGATTTTTGCTCAAATCGGCGATTCTGGCCGGGTTTGAGCCAGAATCCGTTGAATTAATTTTTATTCTGAGTAATGTTCCTGTTATTCCAGGGTGTTATTCGTCTGGCACATCTCCTGCAAAATTAACCCGTAAGCATTACCGGGGTCATGAACAGCCCTGAGACGGACAGAACGTTATCCGTAACCCTCAGCATTTACCTAAGGAGTCATAGATGACAATTTCACAATCTTGCTTATCCGGATCCTGCTTATCAGGATCTTGCTTATCAGGTCAGGAAGCCAGGATAGCCAATAATACGGACGATAATCTGACAACCGAAGAGGCACGGGTAAAACGGGGCCGCATCAATCGCATGCTGGCGAAGATTCGGCAGGATTCTCCGAAAATCACCGTTGACCGGGCCCGGCTGCTCACCGAATCCTTTAAAATCACCGAGGGCCGTCCTGTGGTCCTGAGATGGGCCAGGGCCCTGGAACATATTCTGGAAAACATTGATATCCACATCCAGGCCGATGAGCTGATTGTCGGGCGCTGCGGCCCTCCTGGCAGATACGGTATCCTCTATCCGGAATTGCGGGGGGCCTGGCTGGAGAAAGGCATTGAAAGTTTTCCCACCCGCAAGGAAGGGCGATTCATGATCTCCGACGCGGATATCGCCACGGTGAAGGAGACCATTATTCCCTATTGGAAGGGCAGGACGATTTTCGAGATCAATTACGAAATGCTACCCAAAGAAACCCGTGATGTGCTCTACAAAAAAGACGATCCCTATTGCCCGAGTTACGCGGTGATCGATTCCACAACAGATCGAAGCACCCAGCAGTGGGTGCCGGACTATAAAGAGGTGCTGGAAAAAGGGTTTAACGGTATCCGTAAAGAAGCCCAGGCCAGGATTGATGCCCTGGACCCCTTTGACTCCGAAAACAACTTTGAACAGCTGGCTTTTTTGAAAGCCGTGGTCATTGTCTGCCGGGCCATGGTGACCTATGCACATCGGTACGCAGATCTGGCAGCGGAGATGGCAGGCAATGAAACCGACCCGGATCGTGCCCGTGAGTTAAATGAGGTTGCAAAGATCTGCCGGAAAGTCCCCGGAGAACCTGCAGCCTCATTCAAGGAGGCCATTCAGTCCCAGTGGTTTACCCAGGTGGGGTTCCGGTTTGAGCACATGCACGGGGGCACCATCGGCAACGGACGTATCGACCAATACCTTTACCCTTACTATAAGGCGGATATTGAAAAAGGACTGTTAACGGATGATGATGTCCTGGAATACCTGGAACACCTCTGGCTGAACATGGCCCAGAACGTCACCCTTCAGCAGTCCGGCGCCATATTCCACAATGAGGGCGTGCCCCATTTCGAAGCCACCACCATCGGGGGACAGAACCGGATGGGCCGGGATGCCACCAATGAACTGACCTACCTGGTACTCAAATCCAAGATTGAATTTCCCCTGGATTATCCCGATCTGGCCGTTCGTATCCACACCCAGACCCCCAACAGGCTGCTGGCTGCCGTGGCGGAACTGATCAAGGAAGGCACCGGTTTCCCCAAACTGCTCAACGACGAGGCCGTGGTTCCCTTTCTCATGGCAAAGGGGGCCACACTGGAAGAAGTGCGTGATTATTGCGTGTCCAGTTGCACGGAAGTCCGTCTCATCAACCGGGACATCTATATGGTGGGCAATATGTACGTCAATCTGGGAGCAGCCATGGAGATGGCCCTGAACCGGGGACGCATCAAAAGCCAGGGGGGGCGTCAACTGGGCGTGGATACCGGTGATGCCCGCAGCTTCAAAACCTTTGATGAGGTGATGGATGCCTTTAAGGCCCAGGTCGGATTCCTGGTAAGGCATTGTTTTATCCAGGACAGGGTCCACGCCACCCTTCGCCCTGATTTTTTTGCCTCCCCCCTGCAGTCCTGTCTCCATGACCTGTGTATGGACCAGGCCGTGGATATGCAGGGCGGACAGGTGGAAGGGGGCATTGCGCCCGGCTTCTGGGATCCCATCGGCATCGGCACCGCCATTGATTCCCTGGCAGCCGTCAAGCACCTGGTCTTTGACCAGGGCGTCGTCTCCATGGATGAGATGATGGATGCCCTTGCCGATAATTTTTCAGACCAGCTCATAGAAAAGCGCTGCCAGAATGCGCCCAAATTCGGAAACAACGATCCTTATGCGGACAGCATCGGCAGTGAACTGGAAGATTATTTCAGGTCCATCTCCCATGCGTACACCAATCTGTCGGGTGGTACCCTGGATGTCCGCTATGTGCCGGTGACTTCCCATGTGCCCCTGGGTAAGATTGTCGGTGCCCTGCCGAACGGCAGGAAAGCAGGCGAACCCCTTTCAGAGGGCATGTCCCCCTCCCAGGGATGCGACACCAACGGTCCCACTGCATCCCTGCTGTCCATCGCCAGCCAGAAAGAAACCCCGTTTACCGAAGGTGGCGAAGGCGTGCTGAACATGAAGCTGAGCCCCCAGGTGGTGGCCGGACCGGAAGGCACCAAAGTGCTTGCCGATCTGATCCGGTCCTGGTGTGACCTGAAGATCTGGCACCTTCAGTTTAATATCGTCAACACGGCCACCCTGATCGCCGCGCGCAAAGATCCGGAGAAGTACAGAAATCTTCTGGTACGGGTGGCAGGGTACAGCGCCTATTTTACAGACCTTTCTCCCGATCTTCAAAAAGAGATCATTGAACGGATGGAACACGGAACCCCCTGCTAAAGAATGGACAAAGTCCGAGTTAATTATGGAATATAAAATGAATAGACTCAACAATTCTGTTGCCCGGGACATGGTCCGGGATGGTGTTATCCAGGCCGGATCCCGGGCAAACACCGAAAAAAAGGGGAGGGTGTTTAACATCCAGCACTTCTCCCTCCACGACGGCCCCGGGATCAGGACCCTGGTGTTCCTGAAGGGATGCCCCCTGAAGTGCAGCTGGTGTTCCAACCCGGAATCCCAGTCCGCCGGGCCGGAGCTGATGTTTAAAACGGACCGGTGTATCGGCGGGAACACCTGCTGGTTGTGTATGCCTGCCTGTCCGGTAAAAGCGATAGACCAAGCACAGAACGGTGGTGAGATGGTCATTGACCGGGAGCGGTGCGACCATTGCGGGAACTGTGTCCCGGTATGCCCGGCAGGTGCCCTGGAAATTGCCGGCCGGGAGATGACCGTTTCCCAGGTGATTGCCGAGGCAGAGAAAGAAGGCGGATTCCATTTCCGGTCCGGCGGCGGGATCACGGTCAGCGGCGGGGAACCGATTCTCCAGTCCGGATTTGTCCATGATCTGCTTGAAAACTGCAAGGCCCGGTTGATGGATACTGCACTGGAAACCTGCGGGTACGGCCGCTGGGAAGACCTGGCCGCAGCCGTGACCCATGCCGATCTGATCCACTACGATATCAAATGTCTGGATGATGGGGTGCATCAATCGGTGACCGGACGGTCAAACAAACGGATCCTGGAAAATCTCAAACAGCTCTCCGTCCGTTTTCCGGATAAACCAATCATTGTCAGAACCCCGGTGATTCCGGGGGGTAACGATACGGAAGAGGCCATATCCGCCATCCGTGATTTCATAACGCCCCTCAATACGGTCATTGATTATCAGCTCATGCCGTATCACAGGTTCGGACAGTCAAAGTACGGGAATCTTGGCAAAACCAGCCCCATGGGCGAGGTGGATTCTCCCTCTGATTCAAAAATGAGTCGATTGAATAAATTGGCTGAATTAAAACGCTAAACCCTATTAACCCTCTCTATATCATAGAGAAAAAGGAGGAGTGAGCATGCACAACAACAGTGAACAACGCAGTAATTTAAAGCCTGAGATGAGGATCCTGGTGCCGGCGACGCTTGTGATCATGGCCATCGCACTGCCGTCCATATTCTGGCCGGAGCAGAGCCAGAAACTATTTGCATCCCTGAACAACGCCTTTACGGCAAACACCGGGTCGCTCTATCTCTGGGTGAGTTTTATCATGGTATGCCTCTCCTTGTTTTTTGTATTTTCCAAGTACGGCGACATAAAATTCGGAAAACCCGATGAAAAACCCGAATTCGGCAATTTCGGATGGATCGCCATGATGTTCTGTACAGGCGTGGCCGGTGCCGTGATGTTCTGGTCCATTGTCGAACCCCTGTGGGACCTGGCGGCACCGCCCCAGTATGCGGAGGCCATGAGTACCTCCGCCTACGAGTGGTCCCTGGCATACGTCCTGTTTCACTGGGGGCCCCTGACCTGGCCCTGGTATGTGATAACGGCCCTGCCCATCTGCTATATGTTCTATAAACTGAAAAAACCGGTACTGCGTATCTCGGCCGCTGCCGAACCCGTTCTCGGGGAAAAACGGGTGAACGGTGCCTGGGGGATGGGTCTTGAAACCTTCTTTGTGGTGGGGCTGGTATTTTCCAATGCGGCGGTCATGGGAATTTCAATTCCCATCGTCAACCATGCCATTGCCAGCACCCTGGGTACGGAACCCACAAAGGCCATGGAACTGGGGGTGATCATCGTCAGCACCATGATTTTCTGCTGCTCCCTCTGGCTGGGGCTTAAAAAAGGGATTCAGCGCCTGTCCAACCTGAATGTTATCATTGCCCTGGCCATGATCGTGTTCGCCTTCATATTCGGCCCCACACGGTTTATTCTGGACACCTTCACCAACTCTGTGGGTGTGATGCTGGACAATTATTTTAAAATGCAGTTCTGGACCGATCCGTTTACACCCGGCAGATTCCCCCAGGACTGGACCGTGTTTTATGCCCTGTTCATGGCCAGTTACGGACCGGTGATGGGGCTTTTTATTGCCAGAATATCCAGGGGGCGGACCGTACGCCAGATCATCTCCATGGGCGTGCTCGGCGGCATGGCCGGTGCCTTCATGATCCACGGTGTTTTCGGCAGCTATACCCTTCATGTCCAGCTCAACGGCATTGTGGATGCGGTATCCATACTGAAATCCAGCGGTGGACAGGCGGCCATGGTGGCCGTGCTCAAATCCCTGCCCATGGGGGTTATTGTTCTGGTGGGATACAGTATCTTCTCCACCATTTTTCTGGCCACCAGTGTGGACTCCTGCGCCCTGGTCATTTCAACAGCCGTAACCAAAAAACTCAATCCCAGTGAAGATCCCTCAAGAGGCCACAGGCTATACTGGGCACTGCTTCAGGGCGGCCTGGGTGTGTCACTGCTGATGCTCGGGGGGCTGGGCTCTGTTCGGGTTTTCGCTAACTTTGCCGGCGCATTGATGGTTTTCCCAATTATCTTTGCTGTGATATCCTGGTTTAAAATGCTCAAAAATGAGGCCCCCGCAACACCGGTTGAAACGGTACGGGTTGAAGATCGCAAGGCGGCCACCGGCACAGCGGATTATGTCCTGGCCGACGTGAAAGGATAGACCCATGACATTAAGATTAAAGATGCTCACCGAAGACCAGATGCAGCAATTTCATGAGGCCTCTCTCAAACTGCTCCGGGAGACAGGCATGCGGTTTTTCCGGCAGGAAGCCATTGATTTGCTGGAAAAGCACGGGTCTTCCGTCAACGGCAACCTGGTGCGCATTCCGGACAGGCTGGTTGAAGCGTCTCTGAAAAGCTGTCCCAGGCAATTCACCTGGAAGGGGTTTAACGATCAGCAGTCGGTTGAGGTCCGCCATGAACCGCTGATCTCCCCTGCAGTGGGACCTGTATTTATCCAGGATATTGAAAAGGGACGGCGGATGGCCACCCGGGAGGATTATGCCAACGTCATCAAATTGATGCATGCTCTGGATATCGTCAGTATCAACGGGGGCATGCCGGTGGACATTGCCGAGCTGCCTTCTGAGGAGCGGTATATCTACATGATGGCATGCATGTTGAGGCATACGGATAAACCGATTCTGGGATTCTGCCTGAATCAGCAGCTGGTTCGCCAGACACTGGATTTTTATGCCGCCGTGTCGGGTGGAGAGGAGATCTGGGACAGGGGGCACTACCTGGCCGCCGTCTGTACCACCCTGTCCCCCCTGGCCATGGACGAAGACACCATCGACACCATATTTGAGTACGCCAAACGCAATCAGATCGTCATGGCGGCGGCCTGCGTGATGGCGGGTATCAGCGGCCCCATCAATCCGCTGGGAACTGCCGTTCTCCAGAATGCGGAAATCTTGGCAAGCATCGTATTGGCACAATGTGTGCGGCCCGGCAGCCCGGTGATCTACTCCGTGGCGTCCACCGCCGGATATATGAAAGATGCCAGCTTCGGCGGCGGCAGTCCCGATGCCATGATGATTCACGGCCCCTGCATACAGACAGCCATTGATCTCTACGATCTGCCCATCCGGACCATGACCGGGATCAACTCTGCCAAGGAAGCGGATTACCAGGCCGGTATGGAAACCGGGATGAGTGCTTTGCTGTCCGGCCTGATCGGGGGCGGCGTGTGGCCCCAGTCCATGGGGGTCATTGACGATATCATGACCTTGTCCTATGAAAAGTTGATTCTGGATGCCGACACCCTGTCCCGGGCGCTCCATGTGCGCAAGGGATTGGATTTCAGCCAGGAGAATCTCTCGGTGGATGCCATCACCGAGGTCGGACCCCAGGGGAACTTCCTCATGCATCCCCAGACCTTTCAGAACTTTTCACAACTATGGACACCGGAATACATGAGCTGGGAATCCAGGGAGGTCTGGCAGAAGAACGGAGGCAAGACCCTTCAGGAGAAAGCCCATGAGGCCTTTAACAAAATACTTGAAGAAAGCCCGGCATCTCTGTTGTCAACAGAACAGGACAAACAGGTTTCCGATGCCATGGAACGATTTGCGCTTACACCCGTAAGCTGAACAAGAATCTTCTTTCGGATGCCCGGCAATACTTCGGTGTTGCCGGGCATCTTTCTTATCTCTTTGATCCAACCCCCTGATTCGGTTTCGAATCACCCTGGCTGAACAATTCAATTATTACGCCGCGCTCTTTCTCTGAATGTATTATGATTCCAGTTGGTTATGTTTTATGATTGGCAAACAAATCATATCCGTACGGTTCGGCACACAATCTGCTTTTTAAAAATGCATCATCCATTGAAAACAAAGGGAGGATCACATGGCGGACATATCCTGCACCGGGACTGAGAGCAACGATCTGTTTAAAATCGGTCTGACCACCCAGCGCTTGTTCAGCGAGAAAAACCGGCAGTGGATCAATGCCATTTATCAGATTCCCGTGGGGGTGATGATATCCAGTGCATCGGATCAATCCGTCATGGTGATCAACCCGGCCCTGGAAGATATCCTGGGGATTTCTGAAACCCTGATCACCGGTACGGCGTTTTCCCCTACATTCTTCGAACTGGGAGGCAGGATCTCTTATCCGGGCCGGGCTGACTTGGATCCCGAAACCTTTACCCGCCATCTGGTAACCCCCGGCCGGCTCAATGTCCGGGACGTGGAGGTCATTATTCACCAACCCGGCGGCAGCCGCAGATATGTCCTCATGAGTTCTTCGGCGGTTCTGGACCAAAATCGTCAGGCCATGGCTGTGGCGTCGGTCTTTCACGATATTACGGAGCGAAAGGAGAAGGAACTGCGGGACCATGAGATCAAGGTCGGCCTGGAAGAGGCATTGCGGCATAAATCCAGGGATCTCAAGGATATGAACGATATGCTTGAAACCATATACAACACCTCTTCCGAAAGTATCTGGGTCTGCAATGGCGAGGGGCAGGTGATCAGTATAAACCGGGCTTCTGAAGAATTGCTGGGGATTCGGGCGGAAAATGTGATCGGGAAAGGTATTGATGTGCTGGTGGAAGAAGGATTCATGGATCAGTCCGTGACCCAGTCCGTATTAAAGAGCCGGCGTCAGGAGAGCATGATTCAGGAGGCCCTGAAGACGGGGAAAACCCTTCTGGTCACGGGTACACCGGTATTTGACGAAGACGGCGGCATTTCCATGGTGATTGTCAACGAGCGGGATCTCACCCAGCTGAATCAGCTCCAGGAAGAACTTCAGCAGGTGAAAGAAGAAAAGCTACGGATTAAAGCCGCACTCACCCAGGCCAGCCTGAGCGAATTCCAGGGACAGGAGATGATCGCCCATTCCAGCGAAATGCAGGAGGTGCTGGTCACCTGCCGGAAACTTGCCGCCATGAATGTGTCCAATATTCTGATTTTAGGAGAATCCGGTACCGGGAAGAGCCTCACGGCCAAATTTATCCACACCTGCAACGACACCCATACCGGACCCTTTGTTAAAATCAACTGCGCAGCCGTGCCCGAGCCCCTTTTGGAAGCAGAGCTCTTCGGATATGAGCCCGGGGCCTTTACCGGGGCAAAGGACCAGGGGAAGATGGGATTGGTTGAAATGGCCCAGGACGGCACCCTGTTCCTGGACGAAATCGGTGACTTACCCCTGCCGCTTCAGGCAAAACTCCTCCATTGCCTGGAAGAAAAAGAAATCATGCATCTCGGCGGATTAACCCCCATTCCCATCAACTGCAATATCATTGCGGCCACCAATGTGAACCTTGCCGCTAGGGTAGACCGAAAAGAGTTCAGGCAGGATCTTTATTTTCGTCTGAATACCTTTCCCGTTACCATTCCCCCGCTGCGATCCCGGCCGGAGGATATTCTGGAGCTGACCCTTTTTTTCCTGAACAAGTACAACCAGGAGTATAAGCTGTCCCGGTGGATATCTTCTCTTGAGCTGAAACGTCTCCAGGCGCACAGCTTTCCGGGCAATGTCAGAGAACTGAAAAACAGCATCAAAAAAGCGGTTGTGATGGCTGAAAAAAACAGCCTGGACCAGATTGTAGGACCGGTAGAGAAGCCTGAGACAGTGATCGTTCCGGTGGCGTATGATTCGCATCTCCGGACGGAGGGGAAAGGATTCAACGACCGGGTGGCCGGTTTTGAAAAGACGCTGTTATCATCTGCTCTGGAATGCTGCAACACCACCCGCGAGCTTGCCGGATATCTGGATATGACCCAGTCCCAGGTGGTCAGAAAGCTGAAAAAGCACGACCTCTCTCATCTTTTAAAACTGAATCGTCGGAAAAAGAAACGTCGGCACTGAAATAAACGTCACCGCCTTTGGGATGGCCAAAACCGGCCAAAAATTGGCCGGCTTTTGTGAGATGATATTCCCTGTATCCAGTGGGTTATCCGTCTATGACATCGAAAATCGGACATATCTGTCCGATGAACAGTTTGCCCTAAATTGAATCGATAAAAAAATCCTGATTTCAAAACAGCTACCCAATGGGCAGGCTATAGCGATTAAGTTCGATATGGGATCATCCTCAGTAAAATGGTGCAAGACTGAAGATGATCCCATAAATTGTTGCGATAACATATCGCGGAGATTCAGGCATACAGGAAACTACCTAGTGCGACCCGTCAATGCTATTGACTTAAGGCAATGTCGATGATCTCCTGATATCTTCCGCTTTCTTTCAGCTTTTTCAGCCCCGCATCCAATGCGTCGGCAACGGCCTGGCCGTTGGGGATATTTTTTGAAATCAGCATGTACATATTCCCCTCGGAAAGCGATTTAGGATGGTTGGTGAAAAGGGCTGCTTTATCCGGTGAAAATAGCTTGTTGATAATACCGTAACCCACGAATATATTCGCAGGATACGCATCAATACGGCCACCCAGCATTTTTTTGAAATTAGTTTCCTCTTTGGGAACGGACTCAACCTTCAGGCCGGCTTCTTTTAAAACCTTTTCATCCGAATACCCCAGGGTGCCGCCAAACTTATACTTTTTGAGATCATCCATTGTTTCCCAGTCAAACGCTGTGGACTTGAGATGGAAAAAAACCGTTTCAGAAGCCATGATGGGTTCTTTGTGAAAGATGAACTCTTTTTTTCGTTCTTCATTTTCAAACCAGGGAAATGTACCGACGGCTTTACCGGCTTTAACATTTTCATAGGAACGTTTCCAGGGATAGTAGGCCAGTTCAGCGGTATAGCCGCTCAACTTCAGGGCTTCTACAACAATGGTTTCCGCAATTTTTCCCTTTGGATCTTTCTCGGATGTATAGGGCGCCCATTCTCCGATATCCAGTTTTAAGGATTCTGCATGACAGGTAACAGCCAACGCGATCACAATACCAAAGACTAAAAATAATCTTTTCATCAAAGACTCCTTTTTTGATTGGTTTTTACGGCGAATTGTTACGATGTGTACAAGTACAATACCATGTTTTGGGGACAAGGTCTTTAAAAAATTTACTATTTCGGATGAACCGCTTTCGGCGCAAGACAGATTTTACAATAGAGGGGCGGGGAAGCGAATTCGCTTCCCCGGTTTGAATCCATTTGCTGGTTAATGGAGATCAGGACGCAGTGTGGGTCTGCACATAATCCGCCAACCGCGCTTCGATGTCACTGTCAATGGCGGGTTTTTCCCATTGGTTCAGGCGTTCTTCAAGTTTCTCTTTGGCAATGTCCTTAATATCCCTGCTGCCTTTGTTCATCCAGGATGAATAGTCCAGACGCTGTGCCAGATCGGGCATGAAAAACTCGGACCGGCAGTATTTAAAGGTCTGGGGATTGGTCAGGTATTCGCCGCCGCAACCCACCTGTTTAATCGTATCCATATCAATGCGTTCATCCGTCACGTCTATGGGAAGGAGCATCCTGCGGAGCATGCCGATAATCTCTTCATCCAGAAGGTATTTCTCATGGCTCATGGCGATATAGGAGCCCACAATGCCACAGCCGTGGAGAATGAAGTTGGCGCCGCTCATGATGGTGGAGGTCAGGGCCAGAGTGGATTCGATGCCGGACTGGTAGTCAATGCCGTGGGTATCGGAGATACCGCCGCTGCCCCGGGTGGGCAGGCCGTAGTAATGGCCCATGTTCTGGGTGGCGTTCTGGATCATGGACAGTTCCGGAGCCCCTACAGCCAGGGCGCCTGTACGCATATCTGTCACCGTAGAGGTGGTGCCGTAAATACAGGGGGCGCCGGCCCGGACGAGCTGGGCCAGAATGATGCCGGCCAGGACTTCGGCATTCTGGGTGACGAGCAGACCGGGCAGGGTCACCGGTGCGGTGGCGCCGGCCTGGGAGAGCAGGGCGCACATGTTCACCTGACCGTTCTCTGCGTATACGATACAGGCTTCAGCCATCTCCGAGGCGTATTGCAGGGGAGAAAGCGAAGATATGATGCCCATGGTGACGGGTTTATCCCGAATGTCTTCATCAAAGGCGATGGCGGCCAGGTTAACGGTGTCCTGGGCGGCCTGTTCTGAAACGGAACTGCCCACAAAGGGTTTGTCACAGTTGATGATGTTTGAAAATACCATATCCAGGTGTCGGGTGTCCGGGTCTTTATCCGACGGATCCCCCATCAGCATACCGTTCATATCAATATATTTGGAGGTCTGTACCAGCTTGCAGAATTTCACGTAGTCTTCAAGCACCGCCGGACGCTGTTCCCCGTCTTCCATGACGAAGGGGGCGCCGTAACCGGGGGAGACAACCAGGTTATTGCCACCCATGGTGACGCTTTTTTCAGGATTCCGGGCATGGATTTTAAACTGCGAAGGAGCCGTTTTCAGCGCGGCATCAACGTCCTGAGCCGTGAAGTGTACCTTGTTTCCGTCCACACGGATTCCGTGTTTTTTAAACACGTCCAATGCCTTGTCCGAGTGGAAGGCAATCCCCACCTCCTCATAGACGCGAAGGGTTGCTTCATGGAGTTTCTCAAAATCTTTTTCTTTTAGAATGGTCATCCGTTCAAACATGTGTTGGCTCCCTCAAGTTTCGTTGAATTGTATTGTCATCCAAAGGCGGATGTCAGGTGCTCAACGAACCTGTTTTGCAAGTAGAAGACCATTGTAGCAGAAAGGGGTGCCGTGGCGATAATCAAAAATTTGTTTTTATCCTTAAAACCGTTACGGATACGGGCTGAATCCCGGTTTAAAAAAATGAAATCGGCTCAGGATTTCGGGATGAAAGGCTGCTTTGCGGATTCAATTGTGGATCAGTCCGTTAAAATCGGCTTTTCCCGGTGGTTTCTTATGATGCGCATTGCCGGAAGGTAAGGACGGTTCGGGTCTTTCGCCGTATTTGCCTGTACATGACTCACGGTTCCGGATAAGAACAAAAAACGGATTTCCCCGGATGCGTGCCCCAATGTATTGAGATTCAATTTTGGATCGGATGTTTGGTTCTCCTCTCCAAATATTGCTGGCTAACCGGGCGTTTCAGGCTGGCCGGACAGGCTTCTCCGCCTGGTTTGGATATTGCATATTAACACCCCGAGTAAAGAGGTTTGATGAGGACTCCGCCGGAGCCGGAGTGCTAAAAAACACGTTAAAGGAGGTTGCTAAATGACGCGATACATCGAGGTGAACCCGGAGAAGTGCACGGCGTGCAGGATATGTGAATACACCTGCTCAACCCACCACTTCGGGGAGATCAACCCGTCCAAGTCAAGAATAAAGGTCAGTATCATTTCCAAGGACTTGTTCTATTATCCCATGGTCTGCCAGCAATGCGGTACGGCACCTTGTATAGAGGTATGTCCCAAGGAGGCACTGGTAAGAAATGAGGAAACTGCCGCCGTGGAGGTGGTGGACAGCGAATGCATTGCCTGCAGGAAATGTGTGAAAGCCTGTCCGTTCGGTGCCATGGATATCGCCAAACAGGAGAAAGTGGCCAATAAGTGTGATCTTTGCGGCGGAGACCCCGAGTGCGTCAAGCATTGTTTTTACGGTGCCCTGGAGTTCAAGACACCGGGCAAAACCAGTGAGGATATCCGGCTGGCTTATGTATCAAAGGTGAAGGCATCACAGGAACAGGAGGTGGGCGCATGAGCACGCAGACAACTGAGAAGAAACAACAGCAGGCGCAGGTTTTCGGTTGGACCGGCAGGCATATACGGATCAATCTGACCACCGCTGATATTCAGGTGATAGAGAATGACCCCGGTATTATGAAGGACTATATCGGTGCCAGGGGACTTGGCATCAAATATATGGTGGATGAGGTGGATCCCCGGGTGGATGCTCTTGAGCCAAAGAATAAACTCATCGTTGCCACGGGCCCCCTGACCTGTATGCCGCCTGCCGGCAACCGGACCTACTTCGTTACCAAATCACCACTTACCGGTGGTATCGCAAATGCCGGTGTGGGCGGGTATTTCGGGGCTGAGCTGAAATTCTGCGGGTATGACTTCATCATTTTTGAGGGCAAATCACCAAAGCCGGTGTATCTATATATCAAGAACAAGAAGATTCAGCTTCGGGATGCTGCGCATATCTGGGGGAAGGGCACCGAAGCCACGGAAGAGGTGCTCATCGGTGAAACCGATCCCATGGCCCATACGGCTGCCATCGGTCCTGCCGGGGAAAACCAGGCCCGGATCGCCAACGTCATCACCGGGGGTGTCATGGGTGCCAGGGCCGCAGGCCGCGGCGGCATCGGTGCGGTGATGGGATCAAAGAATCTTAAGGCATTGGTGGTCAGGGGAAACAACGGAATTCGTATGGCGGACCTTCCTGAATTTAATAAAAACATTGCCAAGGTCTGGGATTACTGGGCGGATCCCGCACCCAGCTGCGCCCAGGGGCTGGGGCAGCACGGCACCATCGGCGTATTGAGTTTTACCAACGATCTTGGTATCCTTCCCACCCGCAACTTCAGGACCGGGGTCTTTGAAGGGGCGGATAAGATCAGCGGAGATACGTTTGCAGACAAATATTCCGCCAGGGGTCACGGGCCCAACAAGGCCTGTTTTGCCTGCCCTGCCGGATGTGCCAGGCTGGCCAAAGTAGACCATCCCAAGTATGCCACCAAAGGGGAGGGGCCTGAATATGAGTCTGTGGCCTCTCTGGGGTCCGTCACGGGTTGTGACAACCTGCCGGCGGTTATCAAAGCCTCGATCATGTGTAACGATATGGGGATGGACACCATATCCGCCGGTGCAACCATCGGCTGTGCCATGGAATTGTTTGAAATCGGTGCACTGCCTGAATCGGATGTGGGATACCCGCTGAACTTCGGCAATGCCGATGCCGTGATCGACATGGTGGAGAAGATGGCCACCCGGGAAGGCTTCGGCTGGATTATGGGAGAGGGCTCTTACCGCCTCGGCGAACGCTATGGCCATCCGGAGCTGTCCATGTCCGTTAAGAAACAGGAATTGCCCAACTACGATCCCAGGGGGGTCAAAGGTCAGGGGCTTGCCTTTGTGACCAACAACAGGGGCGGGGATCATTGCCGGGCAGAGGTAAACTGCTCTGAAATCTATGAGACCACCATGTTGGGCTACTGGACCCCGGAAACCGATAAGGATATGGACCGGTTTGCCATTGAAGGCAAGGTGGAGATGACCATCCACTATCAGGATTATACGGCCTGGGCATACGACTCCCTCGGCTTTTGTTATTTTCTCCTGATGGATACGCCGGAGCAGGATGTGGTGGATCTTCTGGAAAGTGCGACGGGGGTTGATTTCGGCGGGGTGGAGGCCATGAACAAACGGGGTGAGAAAATTTTCACCATGGAGCGGGTGTTCAACCTCAAGGCAGGGCTGTCCGCCAAAGATGACACCCTGCCCAAACGGTTCCTGAAAGAGCCCATGCCCGAAGGGCCCTGTAAAGGCCAGGTATTTGAACAGGATCAGCTCCTGCCGGATTATTACCGGTTGCGTGGGTGGGATGAAAGCGGCATCCCCCTGCCTGAAAAACTGGCGGAGCTTGGATTAAGCGAGCAATAAATCGGGGTATATGGATACGGCCCGGGAAACCGGGCCACACCCTGATAAAAGGTGACGACAATAGGAAAACCAATATGGATGCATCGGACCGTATGCCTGACGTGCAAAGCAGACCTGCCACCACACATAATATCCAGGTGCTGGATCATACCGGACGCCTTTCTGAGGTGCCGGTGGTTGGGGAATATCCCCTCACCATTACCCTGAACGGGACTGAGGTGGTGACGCTTATGACCCTGGCCGCCCATCCCGAAGATCTGGTTCTGGGATATCTGCGGAATCAACGCCTGATCAGCCGGTATGCGGATATCCTTTCCGTGAAGGAGGACTGGGAACATGACACCGTTCATGTCAAGGCAAAGAATCATAACCTTGCAGATATGAAGCAACAGATGAAGCGGAAGGTGGTGACCACGGGGTGTGGCGAAGGCACGGTTTTCAGCTGCAGCCTGGACAAGATTTACGACCGCCCCCTGTCCCCGTTCCGGATCAGGCAGTCCGACATCTATGGGCTGGGCAAAGAATTGCTCACGCGAAGTGATATCTATAAGGCGGCCGGTTCCGTCCACACCTGTGCCCTCTGTACCCCTGAAAAAGTGATTTATCATGTTGAAGACGTGGGACGCCATAACGCGGCGGATACCATTTCCGGTAAAATGTGGGCGGCGGATATGGATGGCGGAGACACACTGCTTTATTCCACCGGCCGGGTGACCAGCGAAATCGTCATCAAATGTGCCTCCATGGGAATTCCGATTATATTATCCCGGTCCGGGATCACACGGATGGGATATGATATCGCCCGGGACCTGAATATGGTGGTCATCGGCAGGGCAAAGGCCCGGAAGTTTATGGTGTACTGCGGTCACAGCCAGGTGATTCTTGATGCAGTTTCATCCTAAGCAGACCCGTCCAAGTCATTTTTTCAGCGGGGAAAGTTTAATTTAACGGCGACCCACTCCTGCTGAGCCCGGCAAATCAGTTTACCGTATTTTGAAAACAGTTCATCGTCATCCGGATCTTTATAGGGCTCGCCAACCGGTCTGTATGTGGCCAGCAACAAGAGGGTTTTATCCGGGATATATTCAAAATCATACCACAGGTCCAGCAGTTCTCCGGAGGCTGTCCAGGACTCCCCCACCAATGTGTCGTATTCTCCGCGGATTTGTTCGTATGTCTTTTTATCGTACGGGAGCAGAACCCCCGGAGAAATATTTTGCTGTGAAATCAATGAACCGTCATGGCTGTTGTAAAGGCCGATCTGAGCTTCTGTCTCACCGCCATGCTGCACAATAAGTGCAAAACTGCCGGAATGCATGGTCCAAAATGCAAAACAATCCTCCGGTTCAACATTTTTCCATGGGTGTTTTTTAATTAATGTGTTGCTGCTGTCGTATAATTCAATACCGCTTTTGCCGGTGAGCAAAAGTCTGTCTTCATCCGGTGCCCACTGGATGGTTGACGGAGACTGTTTCAGTTTAAACTGGGAAAATGTGTCATTGTCAGGTGTGTATATCCATACCGGTCCCAGAGGTTGGGTTTGTAAAACCAGCTGGTTGCCCTGGAAACTCCACGGGTTGTACTGTGCCGGGATAAAGTACTTATTCCTGCGTACAAATTTTGCAAAATTGGAGTATCGCTGTGTTACATCTTTCCCATTGTGAAGCAAAGACAACGTCCACACCGGATCGCCACACCTTACATATTCATCGGGGTTGTGAAACAGGATCTCCCATCTGCCGTCAGGGCTGGTATAGTGGCGTTCCTGCGGGCTTACCCTTCGTTTTGGTGGTGACCAGGGCCCCACAATTTCAATACGTATCATATGTTTACATGTGCCTAATGATCACTGACTCCCGGCTCGTAGGTGCGGTCAATCTTGGGCAATGGTTTGCCGCCCAGGGTCGCCTCAAAGGCCAGCAGACGTTTGTAGACGGACAATAGTTCAACGATGGTGGTCCAGGAGTTGACCAGATACTGAAATGAGTTGCTCACCTGGTTGAAGGCTGTGAGTATCTGCTGCAGGATACCGAAAGTGATGGTGCCTGCGGCAATTGTGGGAATCAGTATAAAATAGACGAAAATATTATCGGCCTGCAGGTAGAGGCTGCGGGCCACATTAAAATACATGTAGTGGAAGTAGAGCCGGAAGTAGTTTCGCCGCACATTGGCGAATAATTGTTTTAAGCTTGCCGGTTGGGCCCTGAGTTCATCGTCCTCCCCGTATACCAGTTCTTTCCGATAGGCGGCCTCCACCCGCTGGTTTTTAAACTCAAGCCCCGGCAGTTTGATACCCACAATGGCAAGCAGACCTGTGCCGAACAATGACCAGAGGATGGCTGCAGTAAAGAGGGGATAGGGGATGACACCCACGATGGGCAGCTCGGAGACGTATTGCGACAATGACCACAGCACGGGCAGGAATGCGAACAATGTCATCACCGCATCCACCATGGCGACGCCGAGGCTTTCCATAATAGAGGCAAATCTCATGGTATCTTCCTGGATACGCTGGGATGCCCCCTCAATATGCCGAAGTTCCTTCCAGTACCCGGTATAATATTCGTTCATGGCGGTTCGCCAGCGAAAGATGTAGTGGCTGATGAAAAATCTCGTGATAACAAAGACGCCGATGGCCAGAAAGGCGATCTGGGCAAAGATCAGGATCAGGCTATATAAATCTGAGACCGGAACAGAAGCCTCTGCTGCCAGCGCGCTTTGAACCGTGTCGAAAAACGGCCGCCGCCAGTTATTGATGGCCACCGATACCTGCACGGAAAAGTAAGTGGAAAAAAGAATGCCGGCAGATCCGAGGATGGACCAGAGTTGCCACCGGTGGGGGGCAAATATCATCCAGAAACCCGCAAATACAAGCACCGAAACAGCGTAGTATGCATAGAGCAGCAGAAAGGAGTCGGTGATAAAATGACCGAGACCGATGACAGG
>JAKSBB010000050.1 GCA_022361315.1 Desulfobacterales bacterium | reverse complement strand
GTTGGAACGACCTGGTCGGCACCGGCAGCGGAACTACGGGTTAATCAGTTAAATTACAGGTGCAGGTACCTGAAACCCATGATCTTATGGACGGGGATACCCTGTCAAGAAAAATTACATTTAGGCAGGCCGGAACCGGCCTGCCCGGGAATCGGAATAACCTTGGATTTAACGCGTTGACATGCGGGTGAACAACTACGCCTGGCGGATAAACCGCAGTGCGCCATCCGCCTCGTCAGCCGCCTGGTTCTCTTCCTTGGTCATCTGGAGGAGCTTGGAGTGGGACTCCAGAACGGAAGAGATCTGCATTTCAAGCTGAATCCGCTGGCGCTTGAGTTCGGTGATATCGCTGTGGAGCTGGGACAAACGTTTGTGTGCCCGGTTAAGGATTTTCTCAGCCTCCACCTCGGCATTGGCGATGACCACCTGTGCGGATTTTTTTGCATTTTCCTTCATATGGTCCAGCACCTTCTGGGACTGGAGCATGGCATTCTTCATGGAATCTTCCCGCTTGCGGTAGCCCTGATTCTCCAGGTCGAGCCGATGCTTTTCCTGTTTCAGGGACTCCATGGCCAGGTCCTGGCGCTCAAGCTCCCGGGCCACCTCCTCGAGAAAGGTATCCACTTCCTGTACATCAAACCCCCTGAAACGGGTGGAAAATTCCTTTTGTTTGATAACCAGTGGGGTCACTCCCATACGCACTCCCTTTGTTTGCGGTTTAAATGCTCCGTGCCAGCCCGTGGAGGCTGTTCACGAGAAAGGTCTGAAGAAAAATTATCACGAGGATCACAATAATGGGTGATATATCCAGTCCGCCGAAATTGACGGGCAGACGCTTTCTGATCTGGTAGTAGGCGGGCTCCGTTGCCCGGTGGATAAAACGGACAATGGGGTTATAGGGATCGGGGCTGACCCAGGACAGCACGGCCCCTGCAATAATGATCCACATGTACAGGGTCAGGGCGTAGTCGAGGACCACGGCTATGGCTTCTAAAAAGTTGGCGACAATCAGCATTCACAACCACCTTGGTTATAGGTTATTTTACTGCCCCGATATAGCGTGGAACAATTGAAAAGTCAATATTTTTTGCCATAAGTTCCGATATTTGCACTCATTCTTGTACCCACTACTATTATCGATCGACAGACCAGATTTTCAATGTAAAAACCACATATAGTGTAGGCACAAATAAAACAGACACAAAATACATACACGTTATCAAACCACGAAGGGCGCGAAGAACACGAAGACATCCACTCTTCGTGCCCTTCGTGTTCTTCGTGGTTTTATACAACGATACATCATCTTTAAAATCCGCCACATTACTTGAATTGTTCCACGAAAAGACAGGAATATAGCCCATTTTCCTTTGTAAACCACATTTTCCTTCCCAAAAACCCGGCTGTCTGTTAAACCATCTGTACGCTGATAAGCAGCAATATTTATAATTGACGTTAACCTTTATATATAAGCATCGCCTAATTTAACCATTGAAACAATTACTCCGCTTTCTAAAAAACCTGTTCACCGGCACATCCGGGGATGACGCCCCGGCGTCTCCCAAAAAAGAAGAAACACCTTCCCCACCCGTCCCTGAAGACGTACCCCCGGAAAAAGGACGGGAGGAAAAAGCCGAAGCGCCCAAGAAAAAACGGCGCAGAAAACCCCGCTGGACCATAGACAAGTTCCAGGTTGAGCCGGAGGAAGGGAAAACCCGCTTCCATGATCTGAACCTTACCCTGGGACTGATGCATGCCATCAGCGATCTGGGTTTCAAATACTGCACCGATATCCAGGCCCAACTCCTGCCCCACACGCTGGAGGGTAAAGATGCCACGGCCAAAGCCCAGACCGGTACCGGAAAAAGTGCCACTTTCATCGTTGCCCTGATCAACCGCTTTTCCAGACATTCCATCAAACGGGAAAAGGGATATCCAAGAGCCTTGATCCTGGCCCCCACCCGGGAACTGGTTCACCAGATTGAAAAGGACTTCAGAGGGCTCGGCAAATACTCCCATCTGCGGATCGTTTCGGTTTTCGGCGGCACAGGCTACGCCAAACAGCAGCAGGCCCTGGCGGACAAACCCGTGGATGTCATTGCAGCCACCCCCGGCCGTCTACTGGACTTCATATCAAAAAAACTCATCAATCTGTCCCGGGTGGAGGTCGTTGTCATCGACGAGGCCGACCGGATGCTGGACATGGGGTTCATCCCCGATGTCCGCCGGCTCATTTACATGACCCCCCACAAGGATAAGCGGCAGACCCTGTTCTTCTCCGCCACCCTCACCGATGAGGTGTTGCGTCTGGCTGATTCATGGACCAAGGATGCGGTCCGGGTTGAAATCGCACCGGATCAGGCCGCAGCAGACTCCATCGAACAGATCGTCTACCTGACCACAGAGGACCAGAAATTCAGGAATGTATGCAACCTTCTGATTTCCGAAAATCTTCAGCGGGTGATTATTTTTGTTAACCGGAAAGACACGGCAAGATACCTGTCCGACAAGTTGAGACGATACGGCCAGAAGGCAGGGGTACTGTCCGGAGATGTATCCCAGGACAAGCGGTTCAAGGTACTGAACCGGTTTAAGGACGGCAGTGTCAATGTCCTGGTGGCCACGGATGTGGCGGCCCGGGGCCTGCATATCGAAAACATCAGCCACGTGGTTAACTACGACCTTCCCATTGAACCGGAGCATTATATCCACAGGATCGGCAGAACAGGACGGGCCGGTGCCACAGGCACCTCTATCAGCTTTGCCGATGAGATGAGTTCCTTCCAGATCC
>JAKSBB010000839.1 GCA_022361315.1 Desulfobacterales bacterium | reverse complement strand
GTGAGCCGGCAGGAGGCACGGGAAAGATCCATCCAGGCCCTGGCCCAGGTGGGCATTCCTTCACCTGAAGAGCGGATCAAGGCCTATCCCCATCAGTTCTCCGGGGGCATGCGGCAGCGGGTGGCCATCGCCACCGGCCTGCTCAACAACCCGGACCTGATCATTGCGGACGAACCCACAACCGCCCTGGACGTGACCATCCAGGCCCAGATCCTGTCGGAGATGCAGAAGCTCTGCCGCAAGACGGACATGGCCCTGATGTGGATCACCCATGACCTGACCGTTATTGCCGGCCTGGCCCATCGCGTGGCCGTCATGTATGCGGGTACCATCATTGAGGAAGGCCCGGTACGCCAGGTGCTTGACGCCCCCCTGCACCCATACACCGAAGGTCTCATCGGCTCGGTGCCCAGCCGGAACCGGCGGGGGGAACGGCTCTACCAGATCCCCGGAATGACCCCCTCCCTGATTAACCTTCCCGAGGGATGCCCTTTCCGCATGCGCTGCCCCAGGACCACCGATGCCTGCCTGGAAATGCCCGGCGTATCCATCTCCGAAGACGGCCGGAAGGTCCGCTGTTTTCATCCCGGCCAACCCACTCAGGCACAGGAGAGTTAACGACACCAATGAACGAAACGCCTTTTATCCGCTGCGAGAATGTCGGCCGTATATTTGAAAAGAACCTGGACTTTGCCGCCAAAATCGCCCGTATGCTCGGGGCCGGTGTCTCCGAGGAACGGGTCCGGGCCGTGGACAACGTGAATCTCTACGTCAACCCCGGTGAAGTGGTGGGCCTGGTGGGGGAGTCCGGCTGCGGCAAATCCACCCTGGGCCGCATGATCTGCGGTATCCTTCCCCTGACATCCGGTAAGGTGTTTTACAAGGGCCGGGATGTGGCCGGAATGACCGAGAAGGAACAGCTGGACTATGCCGTTAATGTTCAGATGATCTTCCAGGATCCCTTTGCCTCCCTGAATCCCCGTAAACGGGTAAAACAGATCATCGGGGAAGCCCCCCTTTACCACGGCCTGACCACCGCCAAAGAACTGGACACCTACCTGGACGGCGTTATGGAGCAATG
>JAKSBB010000265.1 GCA_022361315.1 Desulfobacterales bacterium | reverse complement strand
GCTGGGCTTCGTAGTAAAGCACTTCGTCATGGGTGGCAATGCCCACATAGGCCCCCAGCTCAAACATCCGCTCCAGCAGTTGCACGTAGTTCCGGGTGACCAGTTCCGGATCTTTCCAGGCCTGCTGGCGGCTGACGATAAAGATGCCCTTGACCAGCCTGATATTCAGGGGCTCATCCTTAAGAAGTTCCAAGTGGTCCATGGCATTTCTCATGTAGGACTGGAGGGCGACACCCACATGGCCGGGGAACTCCTTGCGCAGGATCTGGTAAATTTTAATGGTGGGTTCATTGCAGTCCACATCTTCCATGTCGATGCGAACAAACCCGTCCAGTGCCGCCGCCTCGGCCACCACATCCCGCAGGTTCTGCAGGGCAAAATCATAGTCCAGCTTCAATCCCATCTGGCTGGGCTTGATGGAGAGATTGGACTTCAGCCCCAGCTTGTGGATGGTCTTCAGAATCTTGATGCACTCGTCCTTGAAGGGAAGGGCCTGTTCTTTCTGAACGATGTATTCCCCCAGGATATCCAGGGTGGACTCGATGCCTTTGGATTCAAGATCACGGCAGACCTCAACGGCATTGGTAATATCTTTTCCGGCCACATAGTCCTTGGCGAAATAACGGACGATGGGGGACGGTACATGCATAATGGTTTTGGAAACGGCAAAGTTGAAAAGTGACATGGGTTCTCCTTATTCCGCTGACCATGCGGCCTGGCGGCGGTTTAGTTCTTCTGCAATATCTCCGGCAAGCGGATTGATTTCGGGTTCGGCCATCAGTGAAAGGGTCCTTTGACGCAGCCGGTCTTCGAACCGGTCTTCCACGGGGCTGCCGGGTGCCCGTCCCTTTGTACGCTGGAACAGATCCGGGTAGAGGACACTTTTGAAATTCTGCATGGTGTGGGGCTCCATCAGGAAGGTGCCGGAGGGGCCGATCTTGTCAATCAGGTCCAAAGCCAGTTTATCTTCGGACACCTCAATGCCCCGGGCAAATTGTTTTACCATGGCAAGGATATCCTGTCCCATCACCAGGTGGGCCGGGGACAGGGTGCTGCCGTGGTCCAGCCAGCAGTGGGTGTCGTGGACCATGCCGCCGCCCACCGTGGCCATGATGAGATCCTGGAGACTGCCTTCGGCCGCGGCCTGGGCATCCACCTCTTTTGAGTCGGTACAGCCGGCCGTGCTGAAGAAGGGCAGACCGTATCTCTGTGCCAGCTGGGACATCCCCCCCACCATCATGGCCATCTCAATGGCCCCGTAGGAAAATACCGTGGTTTTCATATCCATGATGGTGATAAAGGAACCGAATACAAAGGGCGCACCCGGGTTGATGGTCTGCTGGAGCACAAGTCCGCTTAAGGATTCGGCACTGCCCATAACGATGCCGGAAGCCAGGGTGGCGGGAAAGCTGCCCCCCAGTTGCATACCGGAATAGTGGACGATGGGAATGCCTTTTTCAGCAGCATAAATATTTTTTTCCACCAGGTGATCGTCGTGGGAAAGGGGCGAAATGGTGCAGTTCAGGGTACCCATGTTCGGGGCATTCCGGTAGGCCTCCTCACCGCCCTTGCAGGCAGCGGCCATTTCGTAACTCTCTTTGAGGCTTTCGGCGTCGTTGCAGGATACGATAACGGGTTTGCTGCAGTGCTCAAGGGCGATCCGTGCCACACCCCGGTCTGCAATCTGCTCCGGCAGGTCTCTGGCGATGCCCAGGGTCATGATCCAGTCGTAATTGTCCAGGCGGTCCGTGAGTTTCGCCATGATTTCGGCATGCTCGCTGCGGCATTCGTTCAGATCGCTGGTGTCGGGATCCAGGTAATTGACACAATCGATGGTGGCACCGAAATAAGTATTTTTTCCCTCCAGAATCATCTGGCTGCTGTCATCCCTGTTGCCCAGTACCACCCGTTTGGGTGCGGAAGCAATGGCCTTTTCCACCAGCGCAGCCGGGATGCGCACCCGGTCGCCGTCAATGTGGCAGCCGGCTTCGGCAAGGATCTCACGTCCCTTTGGGTGTTTGATGGATACCCCGGTGTTTTCCAATACCTTGAGTGTGGCCGCATGAATTTCTGCCAATTGGTTGTCATCAAGGATTTTCATGGCCGGGGTAAACTGCCCCGGAGTCAAAGGCTGCTGACTACTCATCTTTCTTCCTTTCCTGTTCCTGGGTTACCGCCGCCGGATCGTCCGACCCGATGATTTGACCCGAATTATTTAATCGGGAGGTCTGAACGATTCGCCTGCTATCAGTTCATGTGTTCGAGAGTTCTGAACTCCTGAACTTTAGTAGTTAGTAACTTACGATTCCGGGATTGTCAATTCTTTTTTTCAACAAAGTTCTGGCATGAAACCATCTGGAATAGTTAGAAAATCATCAAAAGGCAGGCAAGACACCGCAATAGCAGAGGGTTGAAACGTTTAGAACCAGGAGGAGATCCGTCGGATAAAATCTATTTTTTGGCCGGGAACTTTTTGTCCAGTTTCATATTCACAATATCCAGATGCCGCCGCATCCCGGCTTCCGATGCCTCCACATCTCCGGCTTCAATGGCAGCGACAACGGTCCTTGCGGTTTTCACTGCCATGGCCACGGTATTGGGCCCGGCGATGCTCAGGGTATCGCTCATGAAACTGACGTGGGAGTGGGATTTGTTCACCAGCAGGCGGATCATCTCAACAATTGCGGAATTACCGCTGGCTTCGGCAACGGCCAGGTGAAATTGGAAATCCAGCTCATAGTAGCGTTCTCTGCCGCTTTCGGATTCGTCAACCGTTGCATCCATCTGGTCGGCCAGTTCCCGCAGCGTTTTCACATGTTCCGCGATGCCTGCGGCCGCGGCCATGCCGGCAGCCCCCCCTTCCACAATTTTTCTCGCTGCGATAAGGTCGGCCAGGGAGGATGCTTCAAAGGCCTTTCCCATTCCCCCGTCTGTTTCCCGGACCGAGGGTTCCGTAATGAAAGTGCCCTTCCCCCGCACCACGTTGACATACCCCCGCACATCCAGGATTTTGATGGCCTCCCGCACAGAGCCCAGCCCCACGTTGAACAGTTTGGCAAGCTCGCGCTGGGAGGGCAGACACTCACCCGGGGTCAATTTACCGGAGTCAATCTGGGAAATAATTTCTTCCACAAGAACATCCGGGGCTGAATTAATGCGAAGTGCGTTGAATTTCATGACACCTTCCACTGGTTATCTGTTTTTCTTCAGGAGTTCATGACTACCGAACTCCTGAATAGCATATAATACATTTGCCAGTGAATGCAAATCTGATGTTTGGGTTCAGGACAACTCTTCCGCCGCCTCCGCCATAAGCCTTGCAATGGGCATGTTCCGGGGGCACATCCGTTCTGCCTGAGAATAGTCCAGGCCGGCCAGACGGCCGCGCACCGAAGACGGCACATCGTGAAATTCCACATGGGCCCTGAAATGATCCCCATAGCTGCGCTTGTACATCAGGCAGCGCATGATTTTTCCCACCGGGACAGATACGTCAAGTCCGGATTGGCAGGCAGCGGTACAGCCCCCGCAGTAATTTGCTGCCGTGGCACGGGCTTCAGCCTCGAAACTGCGGCGGTCCGCGGCAGAGAGTTTCACCTGACTCACAGCGGCCTGGGTATTGGCCTTGAGAATCTTCATAGTATTCATCTGGGAACAGACCGAGGCGATCCGATCATCGGTCCAGACAGCCAGAATCTTTGCCTGCTCCTCTGTCATCCCCTTATCCGTAAACCGCTTGGCCAGAGCCTTGCCTTCGCTGCCGCCCCCCATGCTCAGCCAGGATGAAGATGCCTGGGTTTTCATGGCGGTGAGCCCGATACCGGCGTTATGGCAGGCGTCTATTGCCCGTTTCATGGCATCGGTACCCATCACCTTGTAGTTATAGGTGGTCATGATCCCGTCGATCCAGCCCAGGGTGGCGGCATGGGACAGGCTTTTTTCCATATTGGAATGGGTGCTGAAACCAAAAAGGCGAATCTTGCCCGCGGACTTCATCTTCTCGCTCCAGGCCTTGATTTCCCGGGTCATTTCACTCCCGGCATCATCCACCGCATGAACAAAAAACAAATCAAGGTAGTCTGTTTTCAGATTGTTCAAAGAATCGTTGAGTTCGGCGGTCAGGCCGTTCACATCCCGCCGGGTGGATTTGGACACCAGAAAGATTTTTTTCCGGTCCTCCGGATATTTGGCCAGATATTTGCCGATGCCCGGCTCACTGCCCCAGCGATTGTAGTACTGGGCGGTGTCCCAGTATGTGACCCCCCATTTTACGGCCTGGCGGAGCAGCAACTGGTTGGCGCCGGTGTCAAACATGGTGCCCAGGGAGAGGATCGGCACCTGAACACCTGTGCGGCCGAAATCCCGGGTGCTCACCTGCATGGCAGCGGCCCTGCCTTCCCCCGGCCCGATGACCGATCCGACCATGCTGCCCACACCGGCAGCCCCAAGGATTTGCAAAAATTGACGGCGTTTAATACCTGAATTCTCTGTGGTCATAATGCTACTCCTTTGATTTGGTGAGCCCGGCACCTGCAAGCAAT
>JAKSBB010001099.1 GCA_022361315.1 Desulfobacterales bacterium | reverse complement strand
GGACTGCAAGGCCGTGATCGTTGAGGAAACCGATCCCACGGAATGCACCGGCTGCGGTTCCAAAGAAATCGTTCAGGAGACCGATGTACTGGATACCTGGTTCTCTTCCGCCCTCTGGCCTTTTTCCACCATGGGATGGCCTGAGAATACCGATCTGCTGAAGACCTTCTATCCCACGAATGTGCTGGTAACCGGTTTTGATATCCTCTTTTTCTGGGTGGCCAGAATGATGATGATGGGTATCCATTTCATGGAAGATGAAGTGCCGTTCAAAGACGTATATATCCACGCCCTGGTCCGCGATGAACACGGCAAGAAGATGTCCAAATCCAAGGGCAACGTCATTGATCCTCTGAAAGTCATCGATGAATACGGTGCCGATGCCTTCCGTTTCACCCTGGCTGCATTTGCCGCCCAGGGCAGGGATGTGAAAATGTCCGAATCCCGGGTGGAAGGATACCGCAATTTTGTAAACAAACTCTGGAACGCTGCACGGTTTGCCCTGATGCACATCACCGAAACCGACACGGATATCGAACGAGACAAGCTGACCCTTCCCGAGCGCTGGATCATGTCCCGGTCTGCGGCAACGGCAAAGGCTGTTAAGGAAGGCATCGAAACCTACAAGTTCAACGAAGCCGCATCCGCCGCTTATCAATTCGTGTGGCATGAGTTCTGCGACTGGTTCCTGGAAACTGCCAAACCTGCACTCTACGAAAAAGAAGGCACCCAGAGAAGGGATACGGCCCGGGCCGTACTGGCAAAAGTCCTGGAAGACATCCTGGTTATGCTCCATCCGTTCATGCCCTTTGTTACGGAAGAAATCTATCACATTCTGCCGGCAACCGAAGGCTCTGTGATGAAAGCCGCCTATCCCTATGATGAGGATGTTTACGCAGCGGTTCGTGATCCCAAGGCGGAAGAACAGATGGAGTTCCTGTTCGGGTTGATTTCCGGTATCCGGAACATCCGCAGTGAAATGAACATCCAGCCGTCCATGAAGATCAAGGTGCTTGCCAACACTTCCGACGCCCAGGAAAAACTCCTGATTGCCGAGAATAAATCGGTCATTGCCAACCTGGCCACCCTGGAAAGCCTGTACTTTGTGGATTCCGATAACCTGCCCACATCCGCGGCCACCTCGGTAACCGGTGATACCACCTGTTTTGTCTCCCTGGAAGGGGTTATCGATTTCGATAAAGAGATCAAACGGCTGGAAAAGGAATTGGAGAAGAATACCAAGGAACTCATGGGCATCCAGAAGCGGCTCAACAACGAAAGCTTTCTGGACAAGGCACCTGAAGCCGTCATTGCCAAGGTAAAAGCCCAGCATGACGAACTCCAGGAAAAACAGGATAAAATTTCCGCCAACCTGACGCGGATCAAGGATATGCAGTAATTATTTCAGGGTCCACCTGAAATGGATATGCAAATATGGAACTGCCAACATGGATATGATTGACCAGATTATCCGGCTTGCCCTGTTTGAAGACTCGGGGCTGGGGGATGTGACCACTGAGAGCATATTGCCCGAGCCCCGCAGCGGTAAGGGAATTATCGTAGCCAAGCAGGATTTTGTGCTTGCCGGCATTAAGGTGGCCCAAAAGGTCTTCGGCATTGTGAATCCCGAAATTGACTGTCGGTTAAACTTCAGTGATGGCGATGCCGTACGGACAGGTGATGTGGTCTTTGAAGCCGAAGGGGATCTGTTAGGGCTGCTGATTGGAGAGCGGGTGGCCCTGAACTTCCTTCAGCGTCTGTCCGGGATTGCCACCCTCACCCGGACCTTTGTGGATACCCTGAACAACCCGGATGTCCGCCTTGTGGATACCCGGAAGACCACCCCGGGATGGCGGACCCTGGAAAAGGATGCGGTCCGCGCCGGCGGCGGGTTTAATCATCGGTTCGCCCTGTACGACGGTATTCTGATCAAGGACAATCACATCGCCGTGGCCGGGTCCATAAAAGCCGCGGTGGATGCGGTTCGTAAACGGACCTCTCATCTCATGAAGGTGGAGGTCGAGACCTCGAATATGGATGAGGTCCGCCAGGCCATAGATGCCGCTGCAGACGTCATTATGCTGGACAATATGTCACCCGAGGATATGACGGCGGCAGTGGATTACATTGATGGAAGGGCAGTGGTTGAGGCGTCGGGAAATGTGTCTCTGGATACCCTGAACATCATTGCAGACACCGGTGTGGATGTGATTTCCTGCGGCGCCTTGACCCACCAGGCCAGGTCTGTGGACCTGAGCATGCGGATCTCTAATTCATAACTGAGCTGTAAACCGGATGGGTTATTCGTTTTCCGGTGTATGATCCGATTTATTGTCGGGGCAGGATTCTTCCGCACAGGTGGTACAGGGGGAGTAGGTCAGTTTATTGCGTCCGGTTTCCTTGGACTTGTACAGGGCCTTGTCCGTTCGTTTGATGAAGGCGGTGACGTCTTCATCCGCTTCAAGTTCGCTGGCGCCGATACTGATGGTGACGGATTCGGTCACCCCTTCGGTGGGGGTGAAGATCTCATTGGAAATATTGTCCTTTATCCTCGCTCCCACCACGCAGGCCTTTGTCAGACCGGTTTCCGGAAGCAGAATGGCAAATTCTTCTCCACCGTAACGGTAGGCCGTATCCATGGACCGCATGCAGGATGAAATAATCCTGCCGATCCGTTGCAGGACCTCGTCCCCTTCAAGATGTCCGTAGGTATCGTTGTAACGCTTGAAAAAATCAATATCCAGAATCAGCAGGGAGAGGGGCCTTGAGTATCTTTGGTATCGGCTGATTTCCTGTTTGATCTGACGGAAGAACTGCCTGGAGTTGTAAAGCCCGGTGAGGGCGTCGGTGATGGCCAGTTGTTCCATCTCGGCCAAAAGCTTGGCACGTTCTTTTTTGAACGCGGTTTCCCGCAGCACTCTTTTGATTCTCAGGTCCAGTTCTTCAAAGCGAAAGGGTTTGAAGATGAAATCGCTGGCACCGGCCTTGATGGCCTCTTCGTAGGAATAATCCGCACTGTACCCGGTCATGACCATGACATCCACATCAAGGTCCTCTTTGATGACCCGGGTCAGCTCCAGGCCGTCCATGCCCTGCATCATGATATCGGTGAGCACAACATCCGCCCGGAACGTTTTCAGAACCTCTATGGCTTCATCGGCATTCCCGGCACTTCGCACGTCATATGCCAGGAGCTTGAGGT
>JAKSBB010001172.1 GCA_022361315.1 Desulfobacterales bacterium | reverse complement strand
ATGAAAAAGGCGTGGTCTTTGATGATGACCGGGCATTGGAAATCATGGAAAAAAACGGTGCCAGAATTGAGGGACGGACCGCATTTATCCCTGAGAAAATGGTGGATGCCGCACTTGAATCCGCCCCGAGCCAATTCAAACACAAGGGCATTAACGATGAAAAATCCATCATCTGCGGCAAGGGGCAGTTCATGGGGGCGGAAATCGGTGCCACCAAGATTATCGATGCTGAAAATGGCCTCCGGAGAGGCACTTTGGCCGATGTTAGAAATATCCTTAAACTTATCCACTCCAGCCCGGTGCTGGACACCTCGGCCATGAACCCTGTCGAACCCCTGGATATACCGGCGGAGAAACGCCATTTGCACCTCACTTACGAACACTTGAAAAACTGTGACAAACCATTCCAGGCTTATAACGCAATCATTTGTCCGGAGCACGCCCTGGAGATATTTGAGATGCTGAACCTGGTGGATGACACAACCAAAAACCACCTGGCCACGGTGAGCATCTGTCCCATGAGCCCCTTAAAGTTCAGCGGGGAAACCCTCCAGGTGGCCATGGCTTTTGCCCGGAACAACCAGATTGTCCACGCCAACCCGGCCGCCATCGTGGGCATATCCTCTCCTGTGAACCTCCTGGGGACCTCCCTGCAGCAGAACGTTGAATGCCTGGCCCTTTTGGTTTTCATCCAATTGGTGAACCCGGGAACCCCTTTTGTCTTTGCTGTAAGTTCCTATGCCGGGGATCTGAGAAAAGCAACTTCGGCCTGGGGAAGTCCTGAGTCCGGCCTGCTGAATGTGGCCAACACCCAGGCCGCCCTGGACTTGTATCATATTCCGGTTAGGGTCAATTGCGGCCCCACCACTTCCAAGAGCGTGGATCCCCAGTCCACTATGGAATCCATGCAGAACGTCATGGTCTCCATGCTGGCAGGCACCCATCTCAATTGGGCCATGCCGGGGGTTTTGGACGACGTTCTTATCTACTCCCTGGAAAAACACATCATTGACGAAGAGAGCTGTGCCCGGATCAAACTCATCGCCGGGGGCATGGAGTTCTCTGAAGAGGCACTTTCGGTTGATGCCATCCTGGATGTGGATCATGGCGGCAACTACCTCACCCACCCTTCAACACTGAAAAACTTCAGAAGCAGGTGGCTGCCGAGTATTTCAAACTGGTCCGGCAACGCTGACTACAACATCATCTCCGAGGCCGGAAAACAGGTGAAAAAACGGTTGGAAGAGGCCCCCGAAACCCTTTTGACCCCGGATCAGGATAAAAAACTTAGAGATTACCTTGAATCAAAAGGTTAACAGACACCCACCACAAAGGAGAAAAAATGACTGATTTTAATGCAATGACCCAGGCCCTGGTGGCCTGTGACGCGGACAAGTTGAACACCCTTATCCAGGATGCCCTGGCAGCTGATGTGGCTGCCGCTGATATTCTTAACCAGGGATTGATCGCGGGTATGGATATCGTTGGGGAACGCATGGAAAGCGGAGATATGTTCATTCCCGAAGTTCTCATGGCTGCCCAGGCCATGGGAGCCTGTGTTGAAGTGCTCAAACCCATGCTGGGGGAGGGCCAGGATGCTGCTGCCGCATCTGTGATCATCGGAACTGTAAAAGGCGATCTCCATGATATCGGTAAAAACCTTGTGGCCATGATGATGGAGAGTGCGGGCCTTGAGGTTCACAACCTTGGTGTGGATATTGCCCCGGAGGACTTTGTGGCAGAAATCAAAAAGAAAAATGCCCAGATAGTTTGCCTGTCCGCCCTGCTGACCACAACGATGCCGGCCATGAAACCGACCGTGGACGCCATAGTGGAATCCGGCCTCAGGGAGCAGGTCAAAATCATGGTAGGCGGGGCCCCTGTGACCCAGTCCTTTGCGGATGAGATTGGTGCCGACGGGTTTGCCGCTGATGCCGGGTCTGCCTCAAAATTGGCAAAGTCCTTTATTTGCTGAGGACAGAGGAGAGGAATTTTCATGTTTGAAGTAATCGGAGAAAGAATCAATACATCCAGAAAATCAGTCCAGGCTGCCGTGAGTGACCGGGACCGGGACTACATCATTAATGATGTAAAAAAACAGCAGGAAGCCGGAGCCAATTTTATCGACGTCAATGCCGGTGCCCGTATCGGCCACGAGGAAGAAGACATGAAATGGCTGCTGGATACCATTCAACCCGTCGCCACCGTTCCGCTTGCCCTGGACAGCCCTGACCCGGCTATTCTGGAAATGGCCTTTTCTGCGGTGGAAAAAACCCCCATGATCAACACCATCTCCCTGGAGAAGGAAAGGTTTGATGCCATGATGCCCTTTCTGGACGGTAAGGACTGCAAGGTCATTGCTCTTTGCATGGATGATGCGGGAATGCCAGAATCTTCCGGCGACATCCTGGCCAGGGCCGAAAAACTTGTGGCCGAACTGAATAAGATCGGGATCAGGACCGCAGACATCTATGTGGATCCGCTTGTTCAGCCGATCTCCACCGACTTCAAAAAAGGGGTGATGGTGCTGGATGCGGTACGGGCCATCAAGGATGAGTTCCCGGAGGTCCACATCACGGGCGGCCTGTCCAATATCTCTTACGGCCTTCCCCAGCGCCACGTCATCAACAGGACATTTGTCACCCTGATGATGGATGCGGGTATGGACTCCGCCATCATTGATCCCCTGGATAAAAAAATTATGGCTGCCGTCAGGACAGCCGACATGCTCCTGGGCCACGATCCGTTTTGTATGGAATACCTCAAAGGGGTCCGGTCCGGTGCTGTTGAAAGTTAAAAATTAAGAGTTCAGGGCTGGCCGGACAATCATTGATAGTTCCGGCCGGCCCGGCTGTTCCTTCACTCTGCCGATGCCTGGATACCCAGGTGTGTTACAGATGTACTCCTGCCTGCAGCGGTTCTCGGAATTCTGTTCCGGTTCGAAATACCCCGCCTCATTTACCAGGGTCAACGCAAGTAACTTTTCAGATCCAATGAATCCAATACGTTACTTTTGTACAGGCAATCGCAGGCAAAATCCGGATAAGGCATAAGTGGCCAAAACCTTTGAAAATTAAAAACCGTGCCAATTTTATAT
>JAKSBB010000822.1 GCA_022361315.1 Desulfobacterales bacterium | reverse complement strand
TTCTCAAACCTCAAGGTGCTGCTCATTGAAAAGGGCAGGGATTCCCTGAAACGGAAATGCCCCAACAACAGGCTCCAGAAATGCGTCCAATGCGAACCGTGCAACATTCTGTCCGGCATTGGCGGGGCAGGGCTCTATTCCGACGGAAAGCTCAACTTCATTCCCCGTTTGGGGAAAACGGACCTCACCCAGTTCATGCCCCTGCCCCAGGCCCAGGCCCTGATCGACGAAAGTGAAGAAATCTTCACCCGGTTCGGGATGGATGCCAAGGTATTCCCCACCAATATGGACGAAGCCAAGCAGATTCGCAAGGAGGCCAAACGCTACGGTATTGACCTGCTGCTGATCAAGCAGAAACATCTGGGCAGCGATAACCTGCCCCGGTATATCGCCGGCATGGCGGAGCATATCAAGTCCAAGGGGCTTGATATCCTGACCAAGGAAGACGTACTGGATATTATCGAGGAAGACGGTCATGTACGGGGTGTGGTGACTGAGAAAGGCACCTACAAGTCCCACAACGTTATTCTCGCACCGGGCCGCATCGGGGCCAACTGGGTTTCCGCCCTGGCCAACAAGCACGACATCGCCCTGAGTCAGCGGGGAATTGAGGTGGGCGTCCGGGTGGAGGTACACAACGATATCATGGATGACCTGTGCAATGTGATTTATGACCCCACGTTCTTCATCCAGACCCAGACCTACGACGACCAGACCCGGACCTTCTGCACCAACCAGGGGGGATTTGTGGCCCTGGAGAACTATAAGGATTTTGTCTGTGTGAACGGCCATGCCTATTCCGATAAAAAGTCCTCCAACACCAACTTTGCCTTCCTGTCCAAGGTGGTGCTCACCGAGCCGGTAACCGACAACCAGGCATACGGGGAGTCCATCGGGCGGCTGGCCACCCTCATCGGGGGCGGGAAACCCATCCTCCAGCGGTTCGGTGATCTCAAACGGGGACGGCGCTCCACCTGGAACCGGATCAACAAGGGGTATATCGAGCCCACCATGACCAACGTGGTGTGCGGCGACATTGCCATGGCCCTTCCCGAACGCATCCTGTCCAACCTGAGGGAAGGACTGGAAGGCTTGAACCAGGTGGTTCCCGGGGTTGCCAACGATGAGACCCTGCTGTATGCACCGGAGATCAAGTTCTTTGCCACCCAGGTAAAAACCGACAATCATCTGGAAACATCCATTAAGGGTATGTATGTGGCCGGTGACGGACCCGGTGTGGCAGGCAACATCGTTTCTGCGGCAGCCACCGGTTTGATCCCCGCCAAACGGATCATCTCCCGCCAGTAAGACGTAGAATCAAACCGGATCATTGAATAGAAAAAAGCCGTTAGAGGATATCTTCCCCTAACGGCTTTTGCTTGTCTTTTTACTGCCGGATGAACCGGCTATAATTTATTCCGGATAGTATATGGCACAGGCGTCGTCGGACTCCCAGGCCATCACCCGGGATACCCGCACCTCTTCGGAGAGGTCTTCGTCCAGCATGGACTGCACCCGCTGGGCAATGTAAACAGCAATGCGTTCGGAGGTGGGCTGCTGCCCTTCAAAGGCAGGCAGTTCGTTGAGGTATTTATGATCCAGTTCACCGTCCACAACCGCCCGGACCGCCTTCTTGATATCGCCGAAATCCGCAAGAACCCCTGCGGAGTTAAGTTCCTTACCTTTTACACATACTTCCACATGCCAATTGTGGCCGTGGAGGTTTTCACATTTCTGTCCCACCATGGCCAGCTGATGGGCCCCTGCAAAACGGGTTTTCACCTTTAATTCAAACATAGGGTTCGCTCTACTCCGCGGTTATGGTTTCTTAAATAATAACGTTCGTATTATCCATCTTAAGAATTACAGATTCTTAAACAGGTTCTTCAACTTGTTGGATATCTTGTTGGAATCCAGGCGATCAAACTCTTCCAGCAGATCCCGCTGCTTCTGGCTCAGTTTGGTGGGGGTTTTGATGATCACCTTGATGATCTGATCCCCCCGGCGGCCGCTGCGCAGGGAAGCAATGCCCTCCCCTCTCAGACGAAAGCTGTCCCCGTATTGGGTGCCTTTGGGAATGGTCAGTTTCTCCTCTCCCACCAGCGTGGGTACGGAGATCTCATCCCCCAAAGCCGCCTGGATAAATGAAATGTCTATGGCACAGACAATATCGGTTTTGTCCCGCTGGAAAAATTTATGGGGTTTGACGTTGATCACCACATAAAGGTCGCCCGAAGGTCCGCTGGGTGAAGGAGAAGCCTCGCCTTCTCCGGTGAGGCGAAGTTTTGAGCCCACATCCACACCGGCGGGAATTTTTACCTGAACCTTGCGGGTGACTTCCACCCGTCCGGCCCCGCGGCATTTGGGACAGGGATTGGGAATGATGGTGCCTCTGCCTTTACAATAGGGACAGGTGGTTTTCACCTTGAAGAATCCCTGGCTCTGGATAAACTGGCCCGTGCCGTGGC
>JAKSBB010001193.1 GCA_022361315.1 Desulfobacterales bacterium | reverse complement strand
GGCTTCGGCATTGCCGTTGGCCTGGAATCCATGACCTCTCCTGCCGGGGTGCCCATCGTACCTTACCCCGGATGGGAATTCAGGCTGATTACCATTATCACCCTGACTGCGGGTACGGCGTTTATCATGTGGCTGGGTGAACAGATCACGGAAAGAGGTATCGGTAACGGTATCTCCCTGATCATCTTCGCCGGTATTGTCGCCAATATGCCCTCTGCCGGGATCAACATGACCCGGCTGCTGAGCAGCGGGGAAATGGGTATCTTCTCAGCCATCGTCCTTATCGTTATCATGGTTGCGGTGGTTGCCGGCATCATTTTCATGGAACAGGCCCAGCGCAGAATACCGGTACACTACGCCAAACGTGTGGTGGGCCGGAAAATGTACGGCGGACAGACATCTCATCTGCCGCTTAAGATAAATACAGCCGGTGTTATTCCGCCGATCTTTGCATCGTCGATTATCATGTTCCCCACCACGCTGGCGCAGTTCGGCAACCTGCCCGTACTGCAAACCATCGCGGCCCTTTTCAGCCCGGGAACAATATGGTATTATCTGCTCTTTGTCGGGTTTATCGTGTTCTTCTGTTTCTTTTATACAGCAGTACAGTTCAACCCCGAAGATGTGGCGGAAAACATGAAAAAGAACGGCGGGTATATTCCAGGTATCAGACCGGGCAAACGGACTGCTGAATACATTGATCGGGTGCTGACCCGCATCACTGTGGGCGGTGCCATTTACGTGTCCGCGGTTTGTGTACTGCCCACCGTGCTCATGGATAAATTTAACGTACCGTTTTACTTCGGCGGCACAGCGCTTCTGATCGTTGTGGGTGTCTCCATTGACACCATTTCCCAGATTGAATCCCACCTCATCACCGGTAACTACGATGGATTCCTGGGACGGTCAGGCGGCAAGCGGATTAAGGGTAGATCCTAAACCATTCACATGAAGGAGACCGATTAAGATTATGGCAAAAGAAGAACCCATAAAAGTTGACGGGAAAGTTCTCGAAACCCTTCCCAATGCCATGTTCAGGGTTGAGCTGGAGAACGGCCATGTTCTACTGGCACACATTTCCGGGAAAATGAGAATGCATTTTATCAAGATCCTGCCCGGAGACAAGGTAACCGTAGAGATTTCACCCTACGATCTGAGCCGCGGAAGAATTACGTATAGATATAAATAAGTGGTCGGGGCTGAACCATCAGCCCCTGAATCACCAAAGATATTCAATCTCAATTCGAGACTAGGAGCAAATGGATGAAAGTAAGAGCATCTGTTAAAAAAATCTGCAGGGACTGCAAAGTCATCAAACGGCGTGGTGTCGTTAGAGTCATTTGTGTTAACAAACGCCACAAACAGCGTCAGGGATAGGGAGAAGAAATTTGGCACGTATTGCAGGAGTTGACTTACCGAAAGACAAGCATGCTTGGATCGCTTTAACCTATATCTATGGTATCGGCAGCAGCAGATCCAAAGTGATACTCGACAAAGCGGGTATTGAACACACAACCAAAGCCATGGACCTGACCGAAGACCAGGTAAATGACATCAGAAAGGTCATTGACGCCGAATTCAAGGTGGAAGGTGAGCTGAGATCTGAAGTTTCCATGAACATCAAGCGTCTCATGGACCTGGGCTGCTACAGAGGACTTCGCCATCGTAAAGGCCTGCCCTGCCACGGACAGCGGACCAGCACCAATGCGAGAACCAGAAAAGGTCCCAAGCGCGCTGCTGTTAAAAAGAAAAAATAGGTAATTAGCAGCTGAACATCAGCTCGATATAAAAAGGTAAATTATTATGGCAAAGAAGTCTAAAAAAACCGTTGCTAAAAAACGGACCAAAAAGAATATTTCCACAGGTATTGTGCATATTCAGTCTACCTTTAACAACACCATCGTTACCATCGCCGACGAAAACGGCAACACCATCTCCTGGTCTTCCGCCGGTATGCAGGGTTTCAAGGGCTCCAGAAAGTCCACTCCCTTTGCTGCCAAGCTGGTTGCCGAAGATGCCGGTGCCAAGGCCATGGAACACGGTATGAAAAACGTGGGCGTTTTTGTCAAAGGTCCCGGACCCGGAAGAGAATCCGCACTGCGTGCACTGCATGCACTTGGGTTCAACATCTCCATGATCAAAGATGTGACCCCGGTTCCCCATAACGGCTGCCGCCCGCCCAAAAGAAGAAGAGTATAATTTAAAAACAATCATTATCCGCAACCATATTCGGTTTGTTTGGGATACGAACACATTTAACAGTGTAAACTTTATCCGGACCGATAAAGGAGGAAACGTTGGCAAGATACAGAGGATCTGTTTGCCGTCAGTGCAGACGCGAAAATATGAAGCTCTTTTTGAAGGGCGACCGTTGTTTCTCAGATAAATGTAGTTTTGACAGAAGGGGCTTTCCTCCGGGAGAGCACGGCCAGAAGAGAAGCAAACAGTCTGACTACGGTATTCAGCTCAGAGAAAAACAGAAAGTACGCCGCATCTACGGCGTTTCTGAAAAACAGTTTAGAATCGCTTTCAAGAGAGCAGACCGCCAGAAAGGTATCACCGGTACCAACCTGCTGTCTCTGCTGGAAACTCGCTTGGACAACACCGTGTTCCGTCTTGGGTTTGTAAACTCCAGAAACCAGGGCAGACATTTTGTCCGTCACAACCACTTCACCGTTAACGGCAAAAAGGTTAATATTCCTTCTTACCAGGTGAAAAAAGGTGACGTTATCGAACTTCGCGAAAAAAGCAAAGCCATCCAGGCCATCACGGATTCCCTGGAAGCCATTGTAAGACGCGGTGTGCCCCAGTGGCTTGAAATCGATAAAGAAAAATTCAAAGGCGAAGTAAAGGGTGTCCCTGCAAGGGAAGATATCACGCTGCCCATCCAGGAACAGTTGATCGTCGAGCTCTACTCTAAATAATCGGTGTATCATTAAATGATATATCCAAATATTTATTCAGGAGATTTAAATGTCATCTGAGAACCTTGCATATGTAAACTGGCGAGACATGATCAGACCGGAAAAGCTTGATGTTACCACCACATCCACCTACGGCAAGTTCGTCTGTGAACCCCTGGAAAGGGGATATGGTATCACCATTGGTAACTCTCTGCGTCGGATCATCCTTTCATCCATCTACGGTGCTGCCATAGTGTCTGTGAAATTCGATGATGCCCTTCATGAATACAGCGTTATTTCTGATGTTAGAGAAGATGTTTCTGAAATCATCCTCAACCTGAAGGAGCTCAAACTCAGGGTTGCCGACACTGAAGATAAAATCCTTACCCTGAATGTCAGTGGTGAGGCAGAGGTCACCGGTGCTGATATCATCAGCCCCGACGGAAAAGTTGAAATCCTCAACCCTGAGCAACATATCGCCACAGTCAACAAGAACGGCGCATTGAACATGGTCATGGTGGTTAAAACCGGAAAAGGATACGCCCTTGCATCTGCCAACAAGGATGATGATGCCCCCATCGGTACCATTCCCATTGACTCTGTATCTTCCCCCATCAAACGGGTGAAATACGTGGTCGGTACCTCCCGTATCGGGCAGAAAACAGACTATGACAAGCTCACCCTTGAAGTCTGGACAGATGGCAGCGTCAGCCCTGACGACTCCGTTGCCTATGGGGCCAAAATCCTGAAGGAGCAGATGAACCCCTTCATCAACTTTGATGAAGAGCTGGAACCGGACGACGTTGAAGTCAAAAGAGAAGACGGTGACAAGGAATTCAACGAGAACATCTACCGGTCCGTAGACGAACTGGAACTTTCCGTCAGAAGTTCCAACTGTCTGAAAAACGCCAGAATCCACACCATCTACCAGCTGGTACAGAAAACTGACAGCGAAATGCTCAAAACCAAGAATTTCGGACGAAAATCACTGAACGAAATCAAAGAAGTCTTAAGTTCCATGGGACTTTCCCTGGGAATGGATCTCGAAGGATTTGAACCGCCGGAAGATGAGAACAATCAGGAAGGAGAATAACCTACCATGAAGCATAGAAAATCCGTATTAAAACTGAACAGGACCTCTGCCCACAGAAAGGCGATGTTTAGAAACATGGTAACTTCTCTGTTCAAACACAACAGCATCAAGACCACCGAAGCCAAGGCCAAGGGTCTTAGAAAAATCGCAGATAAAATGGTCACCCTGGCCAAACGCGGCGATCTTCACGCCAGACGTCAGGCCCTTGCCGTGATCCGTGAAAAAGATGTTGTGCATACCCTCTTTGACGAGGTAGCAGAGAAGTTCAGCTCAAGACAGGGCGGATACACAAGAATCACCAAACTGGGTCCCAGAAAGGGCGACGTTGCCCCCATGGTTCAGATTGAGCTGATTTTTGACTAGCAGATATCCGATCTGATATAAAGCCGATAAAGCCCCGGCAGCGAGAAATCGCTGCCGGGGCTTTATTTTTGGTATTTGCCTGATGTGGTCAATCGTTTTGGTTGAACCCCTTGCCGGGGGCAAATCTGATGCCGTTTTTTACCCGGCTTACCTATCCCTTACCCAGCCCTTATTTATCAAGAATCTCCCGGATCACCGTCAGCAGTTCCTCATTCTGAAATGGTTTTTGGAAATACTTCCGGATACCGATCTCCTTGGCTTCCTGCTTGGATATGTTCTCACTGTACCCGGTGCACAGGATCACCGGCAACTCCTGGCGGCGGCTCAAAATATTCTTGGCCAGGGCGGCACCGGTCATATGGGGCATGGTCATATCCGTGATCACCAGATCAAATCGTTCGGGTTCGCTGTTGAATGCGGTCATCGCCTTTTCACCGTTTTCATAGCAATGGACGGTATATCCCAGACTCTGAAGAAGTTCAGAGGTAAATTCTCTGATGTCGGGTTCATCATCCACCACCATGATGGTTTCAGAGCCTCCCCGGATATCCCTGGGTCGGGGCTTTTCCGTCCGGTTTGAAAGCCGTTCCTGAACTACCGGTAAGTAGACATGAAAAGCGGAGCCAATCCCCGGCTCACTTTCCGCATGAATGAAGCCGTTATGTTCATCAACAATGGCATGAACCAGGGCAAGGCCGAAACCGGTCCCTCTGCCCACTTCCTTGGTGGTAAAATAGGGGTCAAAGGCCTTTTCCAGCACCTGCCTTTCCATGCCGTGCCCGGTATCCTTCACCATAAGTCTGAGATAGGGGCCTGTGAAGGACTGTTCTTTATGGGC
>JAKSBB010000655.1 GCA_022361315.1 Desulfobacterales bacterium | reverse complement strand
CGGGGACATAGGGGTACAGTTCGATGTTGGCCAGAAGGTTTTGATCGTCCGGCATATGGGAGGCATCGATGGCGATGGAGGTAACCCCACTGTCAAACAGGGATTGAATTTCGGTTTTGGCCGGTTCAATATCCTCGGGTTTTTTTATAACAAAATGGTCGGCATGGATGGCCACCGGAATGGTGATGCCCATTTCATTCATATAGGCGTCTGTCTGCCGGGCGATGTTCCAGAGGCTTGTGGGGCAATATGCAGCCGTGCCGCCTTCGGATCTGGCGATCTCAATGATAACGGCAGCGTTGGCCCGTTGGGCGGCCGCCAGGGTGCCCCGGATGACAAAGGAGCTTCTGCCGTTGGCGGCGATGGTCATGCAACCACCTTTGGCCAGCATGGCCTGGTCAATATATTTACCGCTGACAATAAGTGCCTTGGAATTGGGAAAGCAACGTTTTACATTAGGCGGTCTGCCGTAATCAAGGGCGGTATTGAACTCTTCATTATATATACTGGCCATGGTTATACATATTCCTCCATCATGGGGTTCAGAATTAAATTTTATTCCCTTTTTTGTCATGAAAACGCCCTAAAATCAAGCCTAAAGGGTTTCTGAATGTGTATTCACGAATTGTTTTTGGGGTGTGATTTGTCTGTCGAATCGATTATGGTTGTGTTGTGTTCTGATAACATATTGAAAATATTACATTAAATAAAATTAATAAATAATATTTTTTCGTGATTTTGGGCTTGACATTTGAACGGATCTATTGTTAGATGAATGAATCGTTATTCATTTGACCAGAAAAAGGGGCCAAAGGATTTGCAGAAAAATAAAAGTGAAAAATACCACAAAATCCTGGACAGTGCGGGGGCGGTATTTGCGGAACACGGGTTCTACAAAGCCACGATTTCCCAGATAGCTGCCAAAGCAGGGGTGGCAGACGGCACCCTGTACCTCTACTTCAAAAACAAGGATGATATACTTTACCAATTCATTAACTTCAAGACCCAGGTGGTCTTCGAAAAAATGAATACGGCCGTGGCCATGGGAAACAATGCGGAAGACAAATTGAGAAATTTGATCCGTTGCCACCTTGAGGAGTTCCAGAACGACAAAAACATGGCCATCATCTTTCAGTCGGAAGTTCGATATTTAAGGGATATCGAGTCACAGATCAAGGATATCTCAAAGATGTACCTGGATCTGCTGTCCGATATTATCGAACAGGGACAGATCGAAGGCTCCATGCGCCAGGACCTTTTTGTCGGGCTGGTGAAACGGTATATTCTCGGGGCGGTGGAAGGGGTGATTTCCACCTGGGTGTCCGCCCACGGCAGGTATGACCTGGTATCCATGGCCGATCCTCTGGTGGATCTTTATCTGTCGGGAGTGAAAGGTGATTAGTGTCTTGAATCAGACCAAAGGCCAGGGAATGATATCAGGAGTAAAAACGGACAGACCGGGATCGTTACTTCAAAAATAAGGATTAAATGCGTTACCGAATATAATCCGGACTAAACCGGGTCCATTATATAAACGGTTAAAATTCTATGAATATGGCTTTTCCCTTGACGGCACTGACCATGTTTATTAAAGCACAATGAGCCTGGATTCATCACTTTATAAATATAACTGGAGGTAAATCAATATGTCTTCACTAATCGGACCGGCAAGTTATCAATTGTTCGGGTTTTTTCCAACGATCATTCTTTCATTTCTGCTGCCAGTGGTGGGGGTGGGGCTTTTCACCTACATCATGGCAAGACGGATCGCTCCGCTGGTACGGGCAAATCCGGATTACCGGTTTGACAACATCCCCCAGCGGGTCGTTAATCTTTTCCTGATCTGGCTGGCCCAGATTCGTCAGCCCCGCTATATGCTGGCCGGCGTACTTCACATTGTTATTTTTGCCGGTTTCCTGGTTCTGTCCATCCGGTCCACCACCCTGGTGATCGTCGGTCTGTCCGACGGCTTTGTACTGCCGGGATTCGACGGTGCCCTGGGGGCCGTATATAACTTCTTTAAAGATTATGCCGCCACCGGCGTTCTGATCGCCTGTATCATTGCCGCCGTCCGCCGTGGTATCTTTAAGCCCGCGCGGTATGCCGTACCCGAACAATACGGGAAAGATCATACGGCTGAAGCGGTTTTCGTACTGGGTGTCATTTCCACCCTGATGATTTCCGAAGCCATGTTTGAAGCCTCTGAGCTGGCTTATGTTTTCCGGGAAACCGGTCATGACCATTTTGTGGCACCCCTTTCCATAACCTGGATGTTTAAAGCGATGCTGGGAACCGCTTCCCTGGAAACACTCCAGGGTATCCATGTGGCCATGTACTACATCCATGATGTGGCCTTTTTCTTTTTCCTATGCTTCCTGCCCATGGGCAAGCATTTCCACGTGATCACCTCGCTTTTCAACGTGTTTTTCATGCGCGTCAAAAAGGGCAACATCAAGCCGGTTATGCATGGTGTCAGCGATGAGGATCTGGATGAGCTGGAATCCTTTGGTACCAAGAAACTGGAAGATTTCACCTGGAAGCATATGCTGGACTTTTACTCCTGCGCAGACTGCGGCCGTTGTTCCGATCAATGCCCCGCAAACGCCGCCGGACGTCCCCTGTCTCCCCGGTTTATCACCATCAAGGCCAGGGACCTCATGTTCAAGAACTATCCCCTGTCCGGTGAGATCTACAAGAGCAACATGCTGGTGGAAGACATCTACGAAGAAGATGAAATCTGGTCCTGTACCACCTGTGGTGCCTGTGAACAGGAATGTCCCCTGGGCATTGAATACATCGATAAAATGGTTGACCTGCGCCGCGGCATGGTGGATGAAGGCATGGTTCCCCAGTCCCTGCAGAAACCGTTGAAAGCCCTTGAAAAACGCGGTAACCCCTACGGCATGATGGAAAAGAAACGTGCCGATTGGACCAAGGAAGAATCCTTTGCTGCCAAGTATGAAGTGAAAAACCTGGCCAAGGATGAAGCATCCACCCTTTACTTTGTGGACAGTATTTCTTCCTACGACGACAACATCCAGGAAATCGCCCGCCGTACCTCCGCCATCCTGGCCAAGGCCGGCGTGGACTTCGGTATCCTGGGCAAGAAGGAAAAAGACAGCGGCAACGAAGTGATCCGGTTTGGTGAAGAAATGCTCTTCCAGGATCTCAAGGAACAGAACACCGATGCCATTCTGGATTCCGGTGTCAGCCAGATCGTTACCGCCGACCCCCATGCATACAATGCATTGAAAAATGATTACAGCGGCCTGCCGCCGGTGAAACACATCAGCCAGGTGATTGCTGAAAAAATCGCCAAGGATGAAGTGACCCTGAAACCCTGCAGCACACCGGACAAGGTCTTCTGCTACCATGACCCCTGTTACTTGGGACGTCACAATGGTGTTTATGAAGATCCCCGTGAAGCCCTGGATGCCATCGACGGCCTGACCCGCGTTGAGCTGGAAAGAAGCCGGGATCGGTCCTTCTGCTGTGGCGGCGGTGGTCTCATGCTCTTCTACGAACCCGAAGAGGAAACCAGAATGGGCGTCCTCCGGGTCCAGATGGCCGCTGAAGCCGGAGCCAATGTCATTGTAACGGCCTGTCCGTTCTGCCTGGTGAACATCCAGGATGCCATCAAGGTGGCCGGCATGGAAGGAGAAATGGAAGCGCTGGATTTCACAGAACTCATTGAGCAGCATTTAAAATAAAACAGTGGGGGCCTTTGCAGACCCGGATTTTGAACCCCCGATCGAATTCCCGGTGTCTGCCCCCGAATCCGGCCCCCGCCTATTTAAATTAAAGGAGGCAATAATGGAGATTTTGGTATGTGTCAAGCGAGTCCCGGATACTGCTGAGAATGAATTTGAACTCAACTCGGCAGGCAATGATCTCGATCGCGACGACCTGGTATATTCGGTAAACGAATGGGACAATTACGCGGTTGAAGAAGCCATCCAGATTGTGGACGAGCACGGCGGAAGCGTGACAGTTGTAACCGTAGGTGATGACGAGGCCGAAGAGGTCCTGAGACGTGAGATGGCCATGGGTGCCAACAATGGCGTTCTTCTGATGGATGATGCCTTTGAAAATTCTGACGGAAAGGGCATTGCCACCATCCTTAAGGCTGAGATTGAAAAGGGCAAATACGACCTGATTCTCACCGGAGCCCAGGCCGACGAAGGCGCGGGTCAGGTGGGTGGTATGCTGGCCGCCATGCTGGATCTCCCCTATGCCTCCCTGGTCAATAAGATTGAAGTCAAAGGCGACAGCCTCCATGTGGGTCGTGAAATCGAAGGTGGAAACCAGGAAATGAATGAAATGTCACTTCCCTGCGTTCTCTCCATCCAGACCGGAATCAATGAGCCCCGTTACGTGGGCATCCGCGGCATCCGTAAGGTGGCCAAGGTAGAGATTCCCGAAAAGTCCGCCGATGATCTGGGCGTTGACGCGGCCACCGTGGGTGAAGCCGGCGCCAAAACCAAACGTGTGGACTACTTCGTACCGGAACTCGGAGATGGCGCCGAGATGCTGGAAGGTTCCACCGATGAGATCATTGAAAAGCTGATTGAAAAGCTCAAAGCCAAAGGAGG
>JAKSBB010001029.1 GCA_022361315.1 Desulfobacterales bacterium | reverse complement strand
GCGCCGGTCGACCGCGAGGGCAAGCCCCACAACCCCGAAGAGACGGACATCGCGTGTCCCGAGTGCGGCAAGCCGATGATCAAGCGGACGGGCCGGTTCGGACCGTTCCTTTCGTGCAGCGACTACCCGGACTGCAAGGGCATCGTAAACCTGGACAAGAACGGCGCGGTGAAGCTGCCGAGCCCGCCGCCGCTGCTGACGGACATCCCCTGCAACAAGTGCGACGAGGGCGTGATGAACCTGCGCCGCAGCAAGCGTGGGCCGTGGCTGAGCTGCAATCGGTTCCCCAAGTGTCGCGGGCGTGTGGGGTGGAAGTCGCTGGACGAGGACGAGCAGAAGAAGTGGGAACTGGCGCTGATGAATCACGAGAAGGCCAACCCCGTCAAGCAGATCAAGACCCTCGACGGCCGGGTGATCACCGACGCCGAGCCGTACATACCGCGTGTTGAGGGGGCCGAGGAGCCGGTCGAATCGGACGCGGAGATGGCCGAGGCCTGACCGAATCTTTTGCAATCTATTCGGGATTAACACGGCGCGCCACGCGCGTCCGCAGCGTCTTATAAGCGGTCCGAACAAGCGGCGCGGCGGGGACGTATCACCCGCGTCGACCCATTCAGTCGATTGATCCGGTGCATACCGAGCCCTACGATCACGGAGCGATGATGCGGAACAGGATAATCAGTTCAACTTTCCTGCTGGCCCTGCTCGGCGTGGTCATCGCGACTGCGCACGCGACCGAGGCTGCGCGCATCGAAGCGCTGATGGATCACGCCCGGCGTCTGGCCGGCCAGAAGCAGTTCGCCCAGGCCGCCAACACCTACCGCAGGGTCCTGTCGATCGATCCCGACCACGCCGTTGCCTACCGGAACATCTGGAAGATCGACCGCGCGCTGGGCGTGCCGGACAATCCCGCGTTGCGTCCACAGCTCGCGCGGGACTTCGGCGAAGGGTTTTTTCTCAGCGCCTCCGAGCACTACCTGATCCTGTACGACGGTCGGCACAGCTGGGCCGACAGCCGCGCCCGCACGCTGGAACTGGCGTACGACCAGTTCCACGACCAGATGCGTAAGGCGGGTTTCAAGCCCGTGCCGCTGCAGCACCGCATGGTCTGCCTCATGTTCAACACGCACGACGACTACCTGGCGTACGCGCGCGAGGTGGACAGGATCGAGCACAACTGGTCCAGCGGGTATTACTCGCAGCGCACCAACCGCGTTTCGTTTTTCAACATCCACTACTCGCCGCAGCTGAAAGACACGGTGCTGGAGATTCAGAAACTGGAGAACGAGGTGCAGCGGCTGGTCGGCGAGGCGGCGCAGGACAAGCGACAGCAGGGCCGACTGAACAGTGCCCGGGCGCGTTTGTCCGCACACCGACGCGCCTACGAGCGGGCCGCGGCCTACGGCAATATCCAACAAACGAT
>JAKSBB010000937.1 GCA_022361315.1 Desulfobacterales bacterium | reverse complement strand
GTTATTGTGGATATATGTGAGCGCCCTGAGGATTCGTCAATTGAATACACCCACCATAGCTGGCTGTTGAAACTATCCTGTGCCCAATGAGATGCCAACCGTCAAATCAAAATCAACCGCATCCCCCGGCGTTGGATTCCGGGGATATAAAAATCATGGCGCATAGATGAAATCCGATTCAAATATGATAGAACTGCTGGTTATCGGCGCTGTCTTTCTGATCTACTTTTTACTCTCCCGTCTAAAGGAGGATAAACGTTCGAATGAACTTAAGCAGCTTGCAGGCAAACTTGGCTTCTCCTTCCATGACGGAGAATACACCAAGGATGAGTTGAGGGGATTTTCACTCTGCGATGATCAGTATACGGCCCAGGCAAGAAACGAAATGACCGGCCGGCTTATGGGACGTCATATAGAAGTGTTTGATTTTGAACATTGGGCCGGGCCCCATAGTTCTACGAGATGGTGGGAAACCATAGTGCTGTTTCCGGAAATCATCTCAGATTCAAGTGCTTGCAAGATTGAGCGTGATTCGATGATTTTAGAAGTCGACACGCAAGGAAACATAATCGTATATCAGCCGAGGACACTTATATCAGCCGCCCACCGGGAGGCCTACATTCGTCGGGCCATTGAATTGGTAAAAGCGGAAATCGGCTGATATGAAGCTGCCCTCCGAATCAAAACTGATATTGAACACGTTCCGGGGGCATCTCACCAAGACCACAGGCAAAGGGTATTGACCTCCGATCCGCATCCTGTTAGTTAGAAGATCTGTCAGGGACATGCCATACAGCCGGAATTTCGGTCCCCCCTAAAAACGAAAAACCACCGGCTGCAGGCGTCCCCGGCAACAGACATGTGCCATTTATGCGGATGCAACCCTTACATAAGCTGTGTTTACTGCTGATTTTATCCCTTGTTTTATTCACGGCAACGCTTGTTTCAGCGGAAGACGCCCCGCCGCCTTTATCCGTAAAAACGCCCCTGCGAATTGTCTATTGTGACTACCGACCATTTTATTTTAAAGGCGGCAATGGGGACATACGGGGAATCTTCGTTGATTTCTGGCGGCTCTGGTCAAAAAAAACCAAGATTCCTGTAACCTTTGCCATAACCGAGTGGGAGGATACCATCCTGCAGGTCCGGGACGGCAGGGCAGATATCAACGCCGGTGTGTTCCACCACCCGGACCGGGACCGTTTTCTGGATTTCAGTGACCCTTTTTTCAATGTCCCTGCACACCTTTTTCACCGGCGCGGGATACGCCCCACCCCTGATACATTGTCGAATTTCAACGTCGGTGCCGTCAAAGGGGAGTTCAGTACCCATTATCTAAAATCCCGTCTCGGCATCATCCCGGCGCTTTATGCCACCCACGAACAGCTCATTACCAGAACACTACGTGGAGAAACAGACGCCTTTATTATGGAAGGCCCTGTGGCCCTGTCCTATCTGGCCAAACACAACGCCGTTGACCGGCTGACCATGTCACCGGAGCCGATTTACGCCCAGCCCTTCAGGGGCGGAGTTGCAGAAGGAAACGCCCACCTGCTGGCACAAATCAACCATGGGGTGTCACGGATCACCAGAGATGAAATGCAGGAAATTATGGACAGCTGGACCGGGACCACACCGGAAGAAGTTCCCATGGTGCTGCCGGACCGGGTGGTAATAGCACTGAGCGTTGACCAGCAGCCCTTTCATTTCATGGACGAAAAGGGACGGGCTGTGGGAATGCTGGTGGACCTCTGGCGGCTGTGGGCCCGGAAAAACAATATCCGGGTTGCGTTTAAAAGCGGTACCTGGTCCGAGAGCCTGCAACTGGTCAAAGCGGGCAAGGCCGACATCCATGCGGGATGCTTTTATTCCAAAGAAAGGGAGACCTACCTGGACTTTGCCGTTCCCCTCACCCCCTGTGACACCCACTTCTTTTTTCACCGGAGTGTGTTTGGGCTGAAAAGCCTTCAGGATCTCGCAGGATTCAAGATCGGTGTGCTGGAGAACGATTATGTAGCGGAGTTCATCCACCGGCATCTGCCCGGAGCTTACCTGGCCAAATACACGAGCAACCGTGCCCTGTTCGAGGCGGTTGAGAAAGGAGAAATCCGGGTGTTTGCAGGGGACACGCCCACGGCGTTGTTCTTTCTGGCCCGGAAAGGGTTGCAGTCTGATTTCCGCCACCACCCTGCCCGTCCCCTCTACACAAACACCTATTTCGGTGCCGTGCGAAAGGGTAACCCTGCCCTTCTGGACCGGGTACAAAAAGGGTTTGCTAAAATCACACCTCAGGAAAAAGCAGCCATTGAACGGCAATGGACCGGCAGTTCCCATCATAAGACCGACGATATGCTGATCATCGCCTGTGAAAAAGATTTCCCCCCCTATGCCATGCTCAACACCCGGGGGCAACCCACCGGTATGTTCATCGATTTCTGGCGGCTCTGGTCCAAGAAGACCGGGCGTTCGGTGGAATTCAGGGTCTTTGATAAACCTGAGGCAGCCGATGCCGTTGCCGGAGGACAGGCGGATATTCTCGCCGGAATGACGGAAGCGGGCCGCTTATCTCCCCTGCTGATGCTTTCTCAGCCCTTTTACCGGATCAATGTACACCTCTTCCACCGCCCCGGCGTGGAGGGGGGCAGCGTCAATGCCCTGAACAGGATCCCCGTAGCCACTGTCAGGGGGAGCGCCACCGACGCCTGGCTTTCCGGTCAATTACCCGAAAAGCAAATCCGGCGATACGCCGGCGAAGAGGAAATGATTCTGGCAGCGGCCCGAAAAGAGGTGGACATTTTTGCAGGGCCTGACCAGGTCATGCAGGCCGTTCTCAACCGCCACGGTCTCACCGGGGAATTCCGCCGGCAGGCAATCCCTCTGTTTTCAGCGGATGTCGCCGGCGGTATCAAAAAAGGACGGACGGATCTTATCAACCTTGTCAATGCCGGCACAGGTGCTGTCAGCACCGGTGATATGGCAACGCTGAAGAACACCTGGTTTCCGGGCAGCAGCAGAGCAGCAACGGGAGCACCTCTGATCCTTCTCACGGAAAATGAAAAAGCATGGCTGAAGGCCCACCCGGATATTCGCCTCGGCGTTCCCCCGGCCTTTCCCCCCTTTGATTTTATGGAACAAAACGGGGCCTACCAGGGGATTACCTCGGAATACATCAACCGGCTCAACCGGCTGCTCACTCTCAATATAAAGCCGGTTCCCGGATTAACCTGGCCCCAGATCATGCAGCAATCCGCAGCAGACGTCCGGGGGGTGGACATGGTATCCTGCGCCGCCCCCACCCAAGATATGACCGCAACCATGCTTCTCACGGATGCCTATACCGAATTCCCCTGGGTGATCATCACCCGGCGGGACGCCCCCCTCATCGGCAGCCTGAGGGATCTTCACGGTAAAGCCGTTTCGGTGCTTCAGGGATTTGCCATGCACGAACGCCTGGCACGGGACCATTCCCGGATCAGCCTCCGGCCTGTGGACACGGTGGACAACGGTATGGTATCGGTTCTCAAAGGTGAGACAGAGGCCTATGTGGGCAACCTTGCCGCAGCCTCATACGCCATTCAAAAGGAGAATATTACTGATCTTAAAATAGCCGCCTCCACAAGTTACGGTAATGAAGGGATCTCCTTTGCCGTCCGGTCCGACTGGCCGGAGCTTGTCAGCATTCTTAACAAGGGGCTTGCCGCCATCCCCCCCAGGGAAAGGGACAGCATCCGCCAACAGTGGTTCTCTGTACGATTCGAGCACGGGATTGACCCTTCGGATATCTGGAAAATCATCATGGGTGCCGGGGGATTTTCCAGCCTCTTCATCCTTCTGGTGGTGCTGTGGAACCGCCATATCCACCGGGCAAGGGAAGCTGCTGAAGCTGCCAACAATGCCAAAAGTCAGTTCCTGGCCAGCCTGAGCCACGAAATCCGCACCCCCATGAACGTCATCCTGGGGATGACGGACCTGACCCTGGGTACGGAGTTGACCCCGTCCCAGCAGCAGAACCTTAAAAACACCAAAGAGGCGGCCGGCCACCTGCTCGAGCTCATCGACGATATCCTCGACCTGTCCAAAATCGAAGCCGGCAAGGTCCGGGTGGCCTGCACAGACTTCAACCTGGACCGCCTGCTCAACGGTATCGTGCGGATTTACCGCACCCAGGCCGAAGCCCGGGGACTGACCCTCAGCCTTGAAAAGGCAGACGATGTCCCGTCACGGCTGCGGGGGGACCCCATCCGCCTGCGCCAGATTCTGGTGAATCTCATCGGAAACGCCATCAAATTCACCGAAACCGGGGGCATCCGGGTGGTGGTAGAGAAATCCGGGGGCACCTCGGCACCCCGGATTTTCACCTTTGCCGTCCACGACACCGGCATCGGCATTCCCGAAAACAAGCGGGATATCATCTTTGACAGTTTTACCCGGGCCGGGCGAACCCCGGGCCAGCGGGGCACAGGCCTGGGCCTGGCCATCTGCAAACGGTTCGCCGCACTCATGGGTGGTAAGATCCGCCTTGAAAGCACTCCCGGCCAGGGAAGCGTATTCTTCCTGCGCCTCCCGTTTCACCGGGCATGGACCTCACCCGGTCTTCCCCTGCCGGAAGTATCCGCTTCATTCCAGGACGCCCTTGATATTCTTCTGGCCGAAGACTCAGGTCCCAACGCTGCCGTGGCCGCAAGCTTTCTCTCTCAGATGGGGCACAAGGTAACCGTAGCGCCCACCGGCAGCCGGGTGATCGAGGCCCTTCAGCAGCACCACTTCGACCTGGTATTCATGGATGTGGAAATGCCTGAAATCAACGGTCTTGAGGCAGTCCGGATGATCCGGTCCGGCCTGGCCGGACGCCGGAATACCGACATGCCTGTGATTGCCCTTACCGCACACGCCCTTGACGAATACCGGAAGAAATGCACAAGGGCCGGCATGAATGCCTTTCTCACAAAACCGGTGGATGCCGCTACCCTGGCCGGAGCCATCACGGCCCATTGTTCCGACAGCAATGGTGAGCCCGCCACAAAAGCAGCCCCCCAAATTCCTGTTGAAAAAACAGGCAGCGGAGCCGTTCGTTTCGACCCAGCCGAAGCCCTGGAACGATGTGGCGGCAGCGAGGACCTCCTCCGGGAAATTCAAATCATCTTTGCCCGGGAATTTCCCGGTATCAAAAAACAGCTTGACGCCGCGGTAAAAGAGATGGATTTCACCACCCTGCGCTTTGCGGCCCATAATTTAAAAAGTGCCTCGGACCGAATCGGTGCCGTAAAAGCAAGAAACACGGCCGCAACCCTTGAGCGACTTGCCAAAAACGGTGAAACAGACAAAATACCGGAGCAGGCCGATAATCTCATTCGGGAAATCGCCCACGTTATCCGGCATATTGAAACCCGGTCAGCCTCTGACAACGCAGCCCCGAAGGAAACGAAATGAAAGAGCTACCTGAAACCGCCACCCCGATCCTGGTTGTGGACGACGATGTCACCCACCTTTTATCCGTGCGGGCCCTGCTCCGGGACTCTGATATTCCCGAACCCGCTCTGGTGTCCGACAGCCGGGAAGTGCTTCCCCTGATCCGGGAACACGGATTTATCTTTGTCCTTCTGGATCTGCTGATGCCCCACAAAGACGGCCTGACCCTGCTAAAGGAAATCAAGCAGGAGTTCCCGGAAACCGAATGTGTGGTACTGACGGCCATGGATGATACTGCCTCTGCCGTCAAGGCCATTAAATACGGTGCCTACGATTACATGGTAAAACCCTTCAGCCGGGACAAACTCGCCATTCTCATCCACCGTGCCATGGAACGGTACACCCTGAAAAAAGGCATGGCCCTTTCCGATCGGACCGATGCCCCGCCGGAACTGAAACACCCCGAGGCGTTCCAGGATATGGTGGCCGCCACCCCGGCCATGGCCAGGGTCTTTCTTCAGGCCGAAGTGGTGGCCCCCACGGATTATTCCGTCATCATCTCCGGAGAATCCGGCACCGGCAAAGAGATGCTGGCCCGGGCGGTCCACATGGCCAGCCGCCGGAAAGACCACCCCTTTGTGGCCGTGAATATGGGAGCCTTTTCCGCCTCCCTTTTTGAAAGTGAATTTTTCGGTCACAGCAAAGGGGCCTACACCGGGGCGTCGGAGAAGAAGGAAGGGTTCCTTGATGCCGCAAGGGGCGGTACCCTGTTCCTGGATGAAATCACCGATCTGGAACTGTCCCGCCAGGGCGTACTTCTCCGGGTGCTTCAGGAAAAAGAGTTCTACCCCATCGGCAGCACCCGGAAACGGCGGGTGGATGTCCGCATCCTGGCCGCCACCAACCGGGACATCGAAACAGAGGTCCGGAAAGGAAGGTTTCGTCCGGATCTCTACCACCGGCTGAACATGTACCGGCTGACCCTGCCCCGGCTGGCCGACCGAAAGACGGATATTCCCGGACTGGCAAACTGTTTTCTCACGGACTTTGCCAGGGAAACCAGGCGGCCCGTCAAAGGTATCTCACCGGAACTCCTGCGGCAATTAACCGCCTATGATTTTCCCGGAAATGTCCGGGAGTTGAAAAACATTATCGCCTCCGCCGTGCTGCTTGAAACCGGTGAGGAACTCAGCCCGGCCTCCCTGCCGCCGGACAGTGCACTCTCCTTTACGCCACCTGAAGCGCTCACTGACACTGCCGATGCCCCGGACGGTTTGCCTCCATTAAGCCGGATTGAAAAGCAGTACAT
>JAKSBB010000932.1 GCA_022361315.1 Desulfobacterales bacterium | reverse complement strand
CGTTTTGCCTCAGCCGTTGAGGCCTCGTCTTCCTGCGGCGGGCAGGTGACTCCGCCCATTATGGGGGCCTCCGCCTTTGTCATGACGGAAATGCTGGGGGTGCCTTATAATGAAATCATCCTCATTGCGATTATTCCCGCCCTGTTCCACTACCTGGCCATCTTTTCAATGGTGCACCTGGAAGCCCGGCGTCTGGGTCTGAAAGGTATGGCGCGTGAGCAGATTCCCCAGTTCATGAATGTCCTTAAGCGGTCCTGGCACCTGATGATTCCCCTGAGTGTCATGGTGACCCTGCTGCTGCTCCAGTTCACCCCGTACCTGGCCGCTTTCTGGGGGATCATTTTGACCGTGATCTGTTCTTACATTCCGCCGTTAACCAAACGGCTGGGCATCGGCGACCTGGATGACAGCAACACCCTGACCCCGAAACGGATTGCCAAGGGACTGGACGAGGGCGCGAGATACGCCCTGGCCATCGGCGCGGCCTGTGCCTGTGTGGGCTTTATCCTGGGGATCCTCACCCTCACCGGTATGGGATTCAAGTTTTCCGGTGCCGTACTGCAACTGGCGTCTTCCGCCGGAGAGCTCCTCTCCAGCGTGGTGCCCATGGGCCTGATCTCCGCCAACGGGGCCACCCTGTTTTTCGGCCTGATTATGGTGGCGGTGGCCTGCATCGTCATGGGAGCGGGTATCCCCACCACTCCCTGCTATATTATTCTGGCCTCCATTGCCGGACCGGCCTTAAGCGACCTGGGTGTTCCCCTGGTGGCCACCCATTTCTTTGTGTTCTACTACGGGGTTTTGGCCGACGTGACCCCCCCCGTGGCATTGGCCGCATACGCCGGTGCCGGTATTGGCGGGGCAGATCCCATGCGCACCGGCACCACCGCTTTCAGGCTGTCCATGGGTAAGGCCCTGGTTCCCTTCATGTTTGTGTATGCCCCGAGCATGCTCTTTATCGATTTTACCTGGGCGGAGTTCTCCATCGCCATGATCAGCGGTGTTCTGGGAGTAATTGCCCTGTCCGCCGCCTACATCGGCTATTTCAGAACCCCCATCGGCGTGGGCGGTAAAGCCATGCTGACCATCGGCGGCCTGCTGCTGGTGTCGGCAAAATTGTCCGTTATCCTGGTGGGCGCCGCCCTGGTGCTTGCCGTGCTCGGTCCCCGGATGGTGAAATCCGGGGCAACGGCAACTGCTGCCGCCTAACTGCTGTTCCGGTGCTCCGCTTTTGGTGCGGGGGCACCGGACATCCTTGCTAAACCTGTAACCTAATTTTTACGGAAGTTGAATTGAAATGAAAAAGATTGTCGAATGCGTACCCAATTTCAGCGAAGGCCGGAACCCGGAAACCATTGAAGCCATTGCCGAAGCCATACGGAATACGAAGGGGTGCAGCCTGCTGGACGTGGATCCCGGCCGCTCCACCAACCGGACGGTATACACCTTTGTGGGAGATCCGGATGCCGTTGTTGAAGGTGCCCTGAATGCCGGCCGGGTGGCCAGGGAACGGATCAATATGGCCGAGCACCAGGGCGAGCACCACCGCATGGGGGCCATGGATGTCTGCCCCTTTATCCCGGTGGCCAACGTGACCATGGCGGAGTGTGTGGCGGTGTCCAAGGAATTCGGCCGCAGGGCGGCCGAGGAACTGGGCATTCCCGTTTATCTCTATGAAGAATCTTCCGAGCAGGAATACCGGAAGAAATTGCCCCAGATCCGTGAGGGTCAGTATGAAGCCATAAAAGACCGGATCACCACGGAGAAGTGGAAACCGGACTTCGGACCGGCCGAGTTTATTCCTTCCTGGGGCGCCACTGTCACCGGGGCGAGGTTTTTCCTCATTGCCTATAATGTGAATCTTTTGTCCACCCCCAACCAGGCCCACAGGATTGCCCTGAATTTAAGAGAGGCGGGCAGGGGGCCGGATCAGCCCGGACGGTTCAAGGATCTGAAGGGCATGGGATGGTATGTGGAGGATTACAACCTCTCCCAGGTAACGGTGAATCTGAACAATTATCATGTCACTGCCGTTCATGAGGTGTTTGAAGCGGTGAAGGCGGACGCCGCCGAACTCAACGTGGCCGTCACCGGTTCTGAAATCGTAGGTGTGGTTCCCCTGGAGGCCATGCTCATGGCTGCGGAATACTACATTGAAAAGGAAGGCCTGTTCATTCTGGACGAAGACCAGAAGGTCCGCCTGGCCGTAGAACGTCTGGGGCTGAATTCCGTTGCCCCGTTCAAACCCGAAGAGAAGATTATTGAGTACATCATCGCCGAGGAACCGGATGAGCCCCTGGCATCCCTGAGCCTCCGGCGTTTCATCGAATCGGTGGCCGACCGCACCGGTGCCCCGGGGGGCGGCTCTGCTTCGGCAGCCATCGCCGGTATGGGGGCCGGGCTCGGCGCTATGGTGGCCAAACTGACCATGGGTGTCCGGAAGTTCGAGGATGTGGATGCAAAGATGCGCGAGCTTGTGCCGGTGCTCCACCATACCGCAGCCGATCTCATTCCCATGATTGATGCCGATACCAATGCCTTTAATGACTACATCGACGCCCTGGGACTGCCTAAGCGCACCGATGAAGAGAAAGCAGAGCGTGACGCACGGATGCAGGCCGGCCTGAAAAAGGCAATCGACGTGCCCCTGTCCGTCATGCGCAGGGCCGATGCTGCCTGGGATGCCATGATTGAGGTGGCGAAGTACGGGAACATCGCCTCAAAATCCGATGTGGAAGTGGGGGCCCGGGCCATGGAAACCGGTATCTGGGGCGCCTACCGCAATGTCCTCATCAACATGGGGGATATCACGGATATGGCCTACAAGGATGAGACCGTGGCACTTGCCGAAGACATCCGGCAGCGGGCTTCGGACCGGTGCAAAGCGGTGCTCGATGTCTTGGCCGCTCGGGATGCCGCCTGATAAAAATCGTGAGTCAATACGTAGACGGCCTGCCGGGTGAGTACCCGGCAGGCCGTTCTGTTTTAAGATCCCTTGGCAACTAATAGTTCCACTTGAATACCCCTAACCCCAGGATATTCATCACCGTAGGCACGATCCAGCAGATCCCCACAAATATCAGCTTGGCCCGCATGGTTTTTCTGGTGATCGTAAATATGGCGGCGCAGAAAAAGTGAAAATATCCGATGAGGAAGATCAGCCACACCCCTTTGAAAGAACGTTCCCAGAAGGGGTATTCCCAGACGAGATGGCCCCCAAGATTAAGGAAACATTCCACAAAGATGCTGAAGGCCGCATAACCGATGGCCCAGAACCACATCTCCGGCAGTCCCAGGATCCTATCGGTCCGGTGCTCACTGAGGGAATGGTAATAGACAATACCCAGCAGGGAAAACATGAACATGATTTCAATGTTCCACCCCACCATGGTCCGGAGAGCGGTATCCCCCGGGGCGGTCCAGAAGGCACTCCGGCCGCTGAGCACCATCACCCAGGAGTTCCAGGTCTCATTGAAAAAATCCACCCCGAGAATGGTCAGCCCCGCCAGCACTGCGTCCCAGTTCCCGGTCTGCCGGGCCTCCTTGATTTCCCGGGTGTAGATATAAAATACGATGGCCAGCAAGGGGATGGCGTACCATTTCATGGTGGAAAAATCCCTGAGGTTTTCAAGGGCCTTTAACGTGGCATCGGTCATGACTTGTCTCCTTGGGGGGTACAGGGGGAAGCCAGCCCCCCTAAATTTAGGGCCAGGGCAGATGCAAATATCCGCCGGAAGTCTTTTTTATCCAGGTACACAAAGGTCTGAATGAGAAACATCATGTATATACTGAAGAGATACTCCGTGGCCGCTTGGGGATCACGGACCGTGAACGCCCCCTCACTGATCCCCTGATCCAGGATATCCCGGATGATCTGCCGGGCCGCCCGGTTCGCTTCCGGAAACCGGTCCTTTTCCCGGTCCAGAGTAAAGATATCCGGATCCCTCATGAGCAACTGCCGGAACACCTTATTGCCCTCGATATACCCCAGGGCAGCTTCGGCCATGGCGTTGAAGCGATCCGGTGCCGTGGTTTGAGCGGAAACGGCGCTGCGCACATGATCCTGCCATCGGGTCAGGGCCCAGTGGATGGTCTGGTGGTAGAGTTCCTTTTTGTTCTTCACATAGAAGTAGATATTGCCCTTGGTCATGCCCAGGCGTTCCGCCACATCTTCCACTGTTGTTTTTTTGTAGCCGTATTCGGCAAACAGGTTCAGGGCGTCTCTATACAACTGATGTCGTTTTTCGTCTTTCTTTGGTGTTTGGGGCATGCTCATCCATGATTTTTATTGAAAAATTGAACTTTTTGGTCATTTGTTCAGTTTTTATGGGATAATCATAGGAAAGTCAACCCTGGTTTTATGCGGAGGGGAAAGAGATTCCCCTCCGGAATGAGTTCAGATTTATTTTTAATTAACCGGCGTTCTCTAACAACCCCACGACATAAGGCCCTTCCGGTGCCACAGCCATTTTGTCATGGGTGGGTAGCAGCGTGTTCAGGGTGGTCTGAATGTCATCGGTTTTGATCATGCCCATGGCTTCCACTTCCGCTGCTGAAAGATGGGGGGAATAGACATAGATCTTTCCGGCGTGGTCCAGGGCCTGGTAGGTGGT
>JAKSBB010000471.1 GCA_022361315.1 Desulfobacterales bacterium | reverse complement strand
GGTCGCCAGCATCCCCATGTTGTCTGCAGATGTTCTGTCCATGCCTGCGGATGACCCGGCCACACCCCTGAAGATGTTGCCGCCAACCACAACAATTGAAATTTCCACCCCCAGTTGATACACCTTGGCCACTTCCTGGGCCACGTAGTGGATCATTTCAGGGGTGATGCCGAAGCCCTGATTTCCCATCAGGGCTTCGCCGCTCAGCTTGATTAGAACCCGTTGAAATTCAGGTTTTTTATCCAAGACTTATTCTCCTATCTGGAAACGTGCAAATCTTTTGATCTGAATATTCTCGCCGATTTTGCCGATCGTTTCTTTCAGGACATCCTCAATGGTTTTCTGGGGATCTTTCACGTAGTTCTGGCTCATGAGGCAGACTTCTTTGTAGAATTTTTCCACCTTGCCTTCTACGATCTTGTCGATGATGTTCTCAGGTTTGCCCTCTTCGAGCATCTGAGCGCGGTAGATTTCTTTTTCCTTTTCAACCAGGGCCTGGTCAACATCTTCAGGAACAAGACCGGCGGGGTTTGCCGCGGCAATGTGCATGGCGATGTTTTTGGCAAAGGCTTCGAAATCCTCGGTTTTTGCCACGAAGTCGGACTCGCAGTTGACTTCCAGAAGCACACCCAGTTTACTGCCGGTGTGAATGTAGGAGTAGATGATGCCTTCGCTGGTGGAACGGCCGGCACGTTTGGCCGCCTTGGCAAGACCCTTCTTTCTCAAGAGTTCAATTGCCTTTTCCATGTTGCCGTCCGCTTCGGCCAGGACTTTTTTACAGTCCATGATGCCTGAGCCGGTGGCCTGACGAAGCTCCTTAACCATTGCTGCAGAAATTTCAGCCATTTTATTATGCTCCTTGTAATATCTTAAACGCTAAACTCGCTGTTACATCTCTTAGGGCTGCTGCGGGCCCAGGAAAGCATCGCTTCCTTGGGCCCGCAACTTAAATCTTCACGAAGCTGCTTATTCAGCAGGTGCTCCGGACGCTTCTGCTGCTTCTTCAGGTGCAGCCGTCTTTCTTTTGATCTTCTCAACAACCGGGCCGTCGGTGCCGTCGGATACCATTTCGATACCCACCTGCTCGCCGGCTTTTTCAGCTTTACCGCCCTCGGTTTCCTTGTCGGATTCCGCCCGCTGTTTTTCTTCCCAGATCTGACGGCCTTCGATCACGGCGTCGGCAATGCGGGAGGTGAACAGACGGATGGAACGGATGGCGTCGTCGTTGCCGGGGATGACGTAATCAATGTCATCGGGATCACAGTTGGTGTCAACCACAGACACTATGGGGATCCCCAGACGTTTGGCCTCTTTAACGGCAATGGACTCGTTCTTGGAGTCGATGACGAACAGGGCGCCGGGCAGTTTTTTCATGTTGGAAATACCGCCGATGGCAAACTCAAGTTTGGCTTTATCCTTGAGCATTTTGGACTGTTCTTTTTTAGGATAGTTTTCCAGGGTGCCGTCGTTCTCAATGGTGTTGAGGAAATGGTACCGGGAGATATTGTTCTTAATGGTCTGGAAGTTGGTGAGCATGCCGCCCAGCCAGCGGTTTTCCACGTAGAAAGACTCAGCGCGGTTTGCCTCTTCGTAGATGGCTTCGGAAGCCTGTTTCTTGGTACCGACGAACAGAACGTCTTTGCCGCTGGCGGCAACGCTCTTGATGAAGTCGTGGGCTTCTTTGAAGAGTTTTACGGTCTGCTGGAGGTCAATGATGTAGATCCCGTTTCTGGCGCCGAAGATGTAGCGCTTCATTTTTGGGTTCCAGCGTTTGGTCTGATGTCCGAAGTGGACGCCTGCTTCCAGAAGTTCTCTGATGTGAATGTAAGCCATTTTTTCTCCAATTTTTCTTAAATGGTTTTAAATTCTTCCACCCGCTTCACCCCTGAAAATCGACTTTTAAAAAGCACCGGATTTCAGGTCCACGGATGTGCGTTGTTTGCGTTAAAAGCAAAATCCAAATTTATATATCAAAAAGCCGTGCTTTAATCAATTTCTTTTTTTGCCACAACAGTCCTGTTATGGCCTGCAAGATCCCGGATAAAGCGGAGATCCGAGATCCAGGCAAATTGTTCAGCAACGGCTGTGACACCTTCTT
>JAKSBB010000511.1 GCA_022361315.1 Desulfobacterales bacterium | reverse complement strand
GGACTGTCCCCTGTCCGAATATTCCGCCCGCACCGAAGGGGTGACGGCTCCGGTTTCTTCGGACCGCTGCACCGTATTCATGGAGCGGGATATCAACTATTTCTTTGCCGAAGGATATGAGAAGAATGAAATTCTGGCCTCTGTGCTTCATTCGGTCCGGGACAACTACCTGACCAAGGTGGCCAATGTGGCCAAGATCGGCAATCAGGTGTTATTTCAGGGGGCCACCGCCAGAAATAAAGCCCTGGTGGCCGCCTTTGAACAGAAACTGGGCAAACCCATCCACGTTTCCCGGTTCTGTCACCTCACCGGTGCCCTCGGGGTGGCCCTGATGGCAAAGGATATGCTGGCTGACGGTGCCATTGAAGAAACAGGTTTCCGGGGATTCACCCTCTGGCAGGAGGATATTCCGGTGAGGCAGGAGGTGTGCAAGCTGTGCACCAACCACTGCAAGATCACCATTGCCGATGTCAACGGCAGCCCCCAGGCATACGGATTTCTCTGCGGCAGGGATTACGACACCAAAAAACGGGTGGACAAGGAAAACCGGTACGACCTGCTGACACTGCGCAGAAAAGCGTTCCGCCCCGGCACCCTCAAACGTTCCGACGCCGTGGGGCCCGTCATCGGCCTGCCCGACGCCCTGCATATGAGTGAGGACCTTGAATTCTGGCAGCACTTTTTTAAAACCCTGGGTATCAGAACCAAAAGCAGCCGGAACCTAAAAGAACCGGTCAAACTCGGGAAAAAACGTGCAACAGCTGAATTCTGTGCCCCTGTGGTGGCCCTGCACGGCCACGTGGATTACCTGCTTGAAAAAGCGGACCTGGTGTTCCTGCCCTTCTATTTTGAGGACCGTACACGGGAAGAGGCCAGACGCCAGCATTGCTACTATACCCAGTTCTCTCCTGCAGTGCTGGGCACAGGCGATGACAAACACAGGATCATATCCCCCAACGTCCGGTACCTGTACACCAGCTTCCATACCAAGATGGAATTGTACACCAGCCTGAAACATGTGGCCCCCCTTTCCTTTTTTGACGTGTCCCAGGCCTATGACCGGGCGGTTACCGCCAAGAAAAAGCAAAGAAAAGTCTACCGGCAGATCTTCAACGATCACCGGCAGACAGAAGGTTCCGGCAACGTCGACGTGATGCTGTTGGGCAGGCCCTATACGGTGATGTCCAATGCCATGAACAACAACATACCGGGGATCTTTTCCAACCTGGGCATAAAGACCTTCTTCCAGGATATGGTGGACCTCAAGGCCTATGATTACGATCTCATCGAGCCCCTGCTCCGGGAGATCCACTGGAAACACCCGGCCAATATACTCAAGGCCGCCTATGTGGCCGCCACCACCGAGAATATTTATCCGGTGTATATCTCTTCATTTAAATGTGCACCGGATTCGTTCGGCGTGGATTATTTCAAAGAGATCATGGAGCGGTTTAACAAACCTTACCTGGTGCTGGAACTGGACGAACACGACTCTTCCGTGGGATACGAAACCCGGATTGAGGCAGCTGTCCGGGCCTTTACCAACCATGCATCAAAAAAAGAACCGGTGGTGACGCCCAAAGGCGCCCCGTTCAGACCCAGGTTCACCCGCGAGCTGGACAATAAAACCATTGTTTTTCCCAACTGGGATTCGGTCACCGGTCATCTGATCGTCAATATCCTGAAAAACGAAGGGTATGAAGCGGTGCTGATGGAGGAAAGTGAAGAAACCCTGAAAAAAGGCCTGCTGACAAACACCGGCCAGTGCCTGCCCCTGAACGCGGTGGCAGCCGGATTTATTCATACGGTAAAGAAACAGGGATTGGATCCGGCGCGGTCCGTACTCTGGCTAAATAAATCGGAAATATCCTGTAACATCAAGATGTATCCCTATCACATCCAGAAGATATTCGAGCGTGAAGGCGGGGGATTCGAGCAATCCCAGGTGTACCGGGGGGAACTCTCCCTGTTCGACATCGGTGTGATGGCGTCCACCAACACCTACTTTGCCTATATGTTCGGCGGGTTATTCCGGAGCGTCGGGTGCAAGATCCGGCCTTACGAAATCAATCCGGGGGAGACCGACAAGGCGCTGGAATCCGCAGCCACCATCATGGGCAGTGCATTTCTCACAGGCGGTTCCAAGGAAAAGGCCCTCAAAGAAATCATGTCCATTTTCGAACGGATTCCCAGAAGGGAGGGCAACCGGCCCAAGGTGGGGATTTTCGGCGATCTTTACGTCCGGGACAATGCCGTGATGAACCAGGATCTGATCCGGTTTATAGAGGACAATGGCGGAGAAGTGGTCACCACGCCCTACTATAAATATGTGCAAATCATTGCCAATTCATACTTCAAGAAGTGGTTTAAAGAGGGCAAGTACCTGAGCCTCATTTCCAACAGGGCCATGCTGGCGGCCATGAAAACCATGGAGAAAAAGTACTATCCTTACTTCAGCCCCTTTCTGGATGAAAACAAATTGAAAGTGACCGAATCCTACGAGGATATTCTCCAGGAGTATGGCATACTGCCGGAACACACCGGTGAATCCATGGACAATATCTTAAAAATTCACCATATTGTCCACGAGTATCCGGACCTGGCACTGCTGATCGGCATC
>JAKSBB010000264.1 GCA_022361315.1 Desulfobacterales bacterium | reverse complement strand
CGAGTTTTCCGGCGGTCAGCGCCAGCGTATCGGCATTGCCCGGGCCCTGGCCCTGGATCCCACCCTGATCATCGGGGATGAGCCGGTGTCCGCCCTGGATGTTTCCATCCAGGCCCAGATCATCAACCTGCTCCAGCGGCTGAAGAAACAGTTCGACCTTTCCCTGATCATCATTTCCCACGACCTGGCTGTGGTGGAGTACCTCTGCGACCGGATTGTGGTGATGTACCTGGGCAAGGTGGTGGAAACCGCCGACTACGCCGCATTGTACAGCGATCCGAAACACCCCTACACCCGGACCCTGCTGTCCGCCATTCCCGTGCCCGATCCCTTCCGCAAAAAGGAACGGATTATTTTACAGGGGGATGTCCCCAGTCCCATCAGCCCCCCCCCGGGATGCCGGTTTCATACCCGGTGTCCGGACCGGATGGACATCTGTGAGCGGGAAGCACCTGTGATGAAGGAATTTACACCGGGCCACCAGGCCGCCTGCCATTTATACGGGTAAGCGCTGATGCCTCTGCCCGAAATCATAATAAACCGAAGAGGAGGAGATTTTATGACCCGCAAGACCCTGATAAGCGTTGTGATTGCAATGCTGCTGGCCCTGCCGTCCCTGGCACTGGCCAAGGCCGACCTTACCGTAGCCGTGGATGCACCGCCCAAGAGCATGAACCCCCACAGTTACAATTCCGATGCCAACCTGTCGTACATGTCCAACTTTTTTGACGGCCTGCTCCAGCGGCCGGCACCCGAAGGCAAACTCTCTCCGGCACTGGCCACCGACTGGGCCCGTCTGGATGCCCTGACCTGGAAGTTTAACCTTCGCAAGGGTGTGAAATTTCACAACGGCAACGCCTTTAACGCCGCCGACGTGAAGTTCACCTTCGAACGGATGAAAGACCCCAAGTTTTCCAAGTTCCTCAATATTGCCAATTCCATTGCATCCATTGAGACCCCGGACGATTACACCGTTATTTTTAAAACAGTGAAGCCTGTACCCTGGTTTGCAGAAACCATGCACCAGAACTTCATCGTGGACAAAGAGTCCTCCGTCGACCGGGATTCCGGTGACTACAACACCCGTCCCATCGGTACCGGTGCCTACAAGTTTGTCGAGTGGGTAAAAGGTTCTTACGTCCGCATGGAAGCCAATGCCGATTACTGGGAAGGTGCGCCCCAGTTTAAAAGTGTAGAGATCAAACCCATCACCGAAGGTGCCACCCGGTTCGCGGCCATTGCCGCCCGCCAGGCAGACATCCTTTCCGGCGTGCCCGTTCCCATGATCGACCGGATTAAAAAGACCCCGTTCATTGAACTGGTTTCCCGTCCGGCCCGTCGCTGCATCTATATGGACCTTGGCAACAAGGAAGGCACCCCCTACGCCGATGTCCGTGTCCGTAAAGCCATTGCCATGGCCATCAACGAAGACGAGATCGTTAAAACCGTTATGCGCGGCCAGGCCACCCCGGCCGCCCAGGTGCCCGACGTGGCCACCATCGGCTATGAGCCTTCCCTGACCCGTCTGCCATATGATCCTGAGGGCGCCAAAAAACTGCTGGCAGAAGCCGGTTACCCCAATGGGTTTGACATCACCATCGCCGGTCCCAACGACCGTTACATCAACGATAAGCAGATCTGCGAAGCCGTGGCCAAATACCTGGCCAAGATCGGACTCAATGTCACCCTGGATGTGAAACCCAAATCCATTTTCTTTGACGAGCTTGCGGACAATAAACATGCCTTCTACCTGATCGGCTGGATGGACGGTTCCTATGACTTCGGCCGCTCCGCCCAGATGTTGCTCCACACCGTGGACAAAGACAAGGGCATGGGCATTTATAACGGTGCCATGTACTCCGACCCCGAGCTGGATAAAGGTATTGCGTCTTCTGCCGCTATCCTGGACCGGGCAGAACGTGAAAAAGCCCTCCAGGCCGTCAATAAAAAATCCGTTGAAGACGTGGCCTGGATTCCCCTGCACTACCAGCAGGACGTCTATGCCATGCTGAAAAATGCCAACCTGAAGTTCTCCCCCCGTCCGGACCGCTGGATCGTGGTAAAAGAGATCTCCAAATAAGCCCGGTACCTGACGTTTACTGGATGAGTTAACACAAAAGCCGTCCTCCCCGGGGCTTTGGCTCCGGGAAGGACACCATAAGCGAGCGATATGGCCAGATACATATTTCAAAGACTGGTGCAGGGCGTGATCGTCCTCCTGGCGGTCTCCTTTATCTGTTTTCTTCTTTTCAGGTTCACCGGAGACCCCGTATTGATGCTGGCGGGTAAATACGCCACCCAGCAGGAACGGGAGCAGGTGCGGATCGCCTACGGACTGGACAAGCCTTTTTACGTCCAATACGCAAGCTTCCTGGGCAACGCCGTTCAGGGCAACTTCGGTAAATCCTACGTGTCCCAGGTGGATGCATTGGACACAATCCTTGAGCGGTTTCCGGCCACTTTTGAACTGGCGTTCTCCGCCATTCTGATATCTTTTATCATCGGTGTGTCCCTGGGGGTGGTGGTGTCCCTGCGGCCGGGTTCGGCCCTGTCGCGAGCCATCATGGCAGGGTCCCTGGGCGGAATCTCCGTGCCCACCTTTTTAATGGGGATCATCTGGGTGATGATATTTGCCGTTTACCTGGAATGGCTGCCCCCCTTCGGCAGGGGGGATACGGTACAGATCGGTTCCTGGCGCACCGGCTTTCTCACCGTGGACGGCCTGAAACATCTGATCATGCCGGCCCTGACCCTGGCCGGCTACCAGCTGGCAGTCCTCCTGCGCCTCACCCGGGCCGGGATGCGGGAAGTCCTTGGGGAAGAGTACATTAAAACAGCCTGGGCCAAGGGACTGAGCCCCTTTAAGGTCATTGTCAAACACGCCCTGAGAAACGTATTGATTCCGGTGGTGACCATTGCCGGTCTCTCCTTCGGGGAGCTGATCGCATTTTCCATCGTCACGGAATCCATCTTCCAGTGGCCGGGCATGGGCAGCCTGCTTCTGGTGTCCATCTTTGAGACGGACCACCCGGTGATCGTCACCTATATCATGCTGACCGCCTTTATCATTATGGCCATCAATATTCTGGTGGACCTGCTCTACGGCTGGCTTAACCCCAAAATTCAATATGATTAAAGGACAATCTCCTATGAAACGGCTCACAGACAATCCCTTTGTATACAGTTTTTTACGGGACCCGTCCGCCATCCTCGGGGCTGTCCTGATGCTGATATTTGCCTTTGCCGCTCTGTTTTCATCGGTGATCGCTCCCATGAACCCTTACGACCTCACCGCAGTGGACCTGGGCAACGCCCTGCTTCCCCCGGCCTGGATGGAAGGAGGGCTTTCCGCCTTTCCCCTGGGCACCGACGACCAGGGCAGGGGGATATTTTCCACCATTCTCTACGGGCTTCGTACCTCGTTAATGGTGGGATTCACCGCGGTGATCGTTTCCTCTATCCTGGGCATTATCCTGGGCATGGTGGGCGGTTATTACGGTGGTATTCTGGATGCCGTAATCATGCGGTCCGCAGACACGATGTTTTCTTTTTCCACCACCCTGCTGGCCATCCTGCTGCTGGGGGTGTTTGAAAGCCGGAGCATCTGGACCGTGGTCTTTGCCATCTGCGTGGTGAGCTGGGTCAGATACGCCCGTACCATACGGGGCTCGGTGCTGGAGGTGCGGGAAATGGCCTATGTGACTGCGGCCAAGGCATCCGGGGCAATGGACTTCAGGATTCTTTTCCGCCACATTCTGCCCAATGTGCTGCCCCCCATATTTGTCCTCATGGCCGTGGACCTGGCCGTGGTGATCATGCTGGAATCCACCCTGAGTTTTCTGGGGGTGGGGGTTCCCATCACCGAACCCTCTCTGGGGATGATGATCTCCATTGGAAAAAATTATATTTACGCCGGGATGTGGTGGATGGTCCTCTTCCCCGGCATGACCCTGATTCTCCTGGTGGTGGCCATCAACCTCTTCTCGGACTGGTTCAGGGATGAAATGAACCCCAAACTGGCCAGACAGGCCTGATCGTGCAACCCCCATGAAAGAATTTATTGAATCCCGGTACGACACCTTTGTTTCTGATCTTGAAACCCTTGTAAATTTGGACTCCAGCTCCGGTAATTCCCAGGGGATTGCCCGGGTGGCCGGATTCTTAAAAGAGCGGTTAACCGCCATCGGCATGACCTGCGACCTTCAGTTTCTGGGGGAAGACAAGGTGCCCTGCCTGAAGGCGGAATCCAAACCCGCCCGCTCCGGACCGGATCGGGCCCCCTATGACCTCATGTGCATGGGGCATATGGACACCGTGTTTCCGGAAGGTGAGGCGGCTAAACGTCCCTTTTCAAAAGATGATACCCGTGCTTATGGTCCGGGGGTCTGTGACATGAAAGGGGGGCTTCTGGTGGCCCTCCACGGGGTGGAGGCGCTCCACCATGCCGGGCTGCTGGACAAATTGTCGATTTGTATCTGCTTTAACGGGGATGAGGAGACCGGCTCGAAAGCCTCCCGGCCCTGGATCGAGGAAAATGCAAGGAACAGCCGGCGGGTGCTGGTTTTTGAACCCTGCCGCCCGGGGTTTAACGTGGTGCTTCGCCGCAAAGGCGGGGGATGGTTCCATATCCGTACCAAAGGAAAGTCCGCCCACGCCGGGGCTGATCCGGACAAGGGGATTAACGCCGTGGTGGAACTGGCTCATCAGATTACCCGGATCCAGGCCTTCAATGATGCTGAAGCGGATATCACTGCCCAGGTGACAGTGGCCCACGGCGGTGATAAGGTGAATATCATTCCTGCCACGGCCATGGCTGCCGTGGATGTCCGCACCACCACCCAGGACGCAGGTGACCGGGTGTCCTCCTTTTTTGAGGATCTGGCCCGCACCCCCCATTTCCCCGGTTCAGAGATCCTGGTGAACGGCAATATCGACCGGCCGCCCATGGAGTTTACGCCGGAGGCTGAAGTACTGTATGGCCAGATCCGGGACTGCGCCGCATCTCTGGGATTTGAGATCAACGGTATTTCCACCGGCGGCTGTTCCGACGGCAACTTCACCGCTGCCCAGGGGACTCCCACCATTGACGGCATGGGCACGGTAGGGGGCAACTCCCACCGGGAGGACGAATACATTGAACTCTCCTCCTTTGTTCCCATGGTGTCGCTGATGGCTGAGCTGTGCCGGGAGTTTTCTACCACCTGATATCATTCCTTAAATTTTCTCCATGTCACAATTGGCTTGAATAAAGTCATTTATGCCTCTTGGGTGCCGGCCTTTCGGGATCTATTATGATTTCGAAAGGTTGGCATACGCAGGTCCATACCCACCCCAATATCAGGAGGCAATCCATGGAAACGCAATTTCAAATCACCGAACAAATCATCGAACAATACCGGCAGTCTGATTTTAACGATCGTTTGAACATGTACATGGCCTATCCGGAACTCCGCGATATATTTGCCCGGATTGATTCAGAGGACTCAGCTATAGGAGAGCTGCCCGTTCCCGGTATCAGGACACCGGGGCTGATGTCACAACTACTGGCAAGATTAGCAGCCTTGTTCTGAACACTTCTTCGTGGGTAAACATTCCTCATTCCTTTTTCGGTTGACAAGATCCGGAAGAATATCCTAAGACGGGGACAGTTCCCCGGATTTCAAATGTTCGGCATCTATCTCATCGAACCTGTTCATATTTATGTGTCTCCGGGGCACAGTCTGTAAAGATACCACGTCCGTATTGACCATCGATTTCAGGCATTCCGCCTGAACTGAAATCTTTAAAATCGAAAATCCAAGGAGGAGTTATGACCCCGTCTGAGAGGTTCGGTAAATGTCGTGTGGGCAATTGGCTGCCCGATGATCATGCCCACGTGGATGTGTGGATCCGGGATCTAAAGGCCCGCGTGATCGAAATGCGGGAACCGCTGGCACCGCCCATTCAGGAATTCAAAGCAATGGTTGAAAATGATCCGGGACTCTATGCCAATGCCGTGGCAATGTTCACGGAAGCGCGACTGGTCAAGAAGAGAATACCGCTGGGCACCCTCGAAGTCCGTGATTTTGATGAATTCCTGGTACTGCTTAATGCGATCATGACCCAGGCACCGGAGTTCATCGAGTACAATGACGGTAAAGGTGAGGTCTGGAAAACCTGCGGTCTTATTGCCTTCCCCATCAACACCCTGCTGGACTGGCCCATGGCCACCGCCTTCGGATACAGCTTCTTTTCCAACGCTCTGGTAAACCAGCAGCTTAAAAAAATACTCAACCACTGGGGACGTTTCCTGGATACGGAGGCCTCCCTGTATGTGCTGGCCCCCGGATATTCAAGGGAATACCGGGCCGACGGGGTGAAATACCGTGTGTTGTCATGGTTGAGTGAGGAGGCCAGGAAGAAAATGGTGGAAGTGGCCTGCCAGGCGGTTGAGGGGCCCCAGCATCAGGAGTGCGTCCAGATGCCCTTCGAATATTTTTTCAATTGCGATCCCGAAGATCCCTATTTTGGATTTACCTCGTGGGACCGGTTTTTTACCCGGATATTCCGGAATGAAAAAGGGCATGTGGTGCGTCCCGTTGCAGAAGGGGATGATGTGATCGCCAATGCCTGTGAATCGGCCCCCCTGCAGATACCGGTTTCCGGTGTCAAGGCATCAGCCGGGTTCTGGCTCAAAGGACAGCCTTACTCCCTGCAGAATATGATGGACTTCGATCCCCTTGCAGAGGAATTTATTGGGGGGACCGTTTACCAGGCTTTTCTCAGCGCCCTGAGCTACCATCGGTGGAACAGCCCGGTAACAGGTACCGTAAAAAAGGCATTTGTGGTGAACGGCTCCTACTACCTTGAGAATCACTACACCGGATTCACAAGTGATACCCCAGACACCTCCGCACCCAACGATTCCCAGGCATTTCTAACGTCAGTTGCCACCCGGGCCGTGATTTTCATCGAGGCGGATAACCCGAAGATCGGTCTGATGTGCGTGATTGCGGTGGGGATGGCTGAAGTCTCTTCCTGTGAGATCACGGTAGAGGCAGGAAAATCTGTGAAAAAAGGCCAGGAGCTGGGCATGTTTCATTTCGGCGGCTCCACCCATTGTCTTATATTCCGCAAAGGCGTTGAACTGGAATTTGATTTCCATAACACGACCCCGGGACTGGATGCCACCAATATTCCAGTTGGCTCCCGGATTGCGACGGTTAAATAAGCCTGCAGATCGTTTTTAGGGAGGGGGCAGCCGTCACAGATAACGCGATATGCCGCAATATGCTGTGCAGCGTATCGCGTTATATTTTTTTATGATAGGATGCGCTTGACAATTCAGACAATAATCTCTATCTTGAATGAACATTCAATCCGAGGAGTGAGATATGGGTACCGATCCCGGTGAGGAAAAACGGGAGAAAATATTTAATGCCACCCTGAAGCTGATAGCGGAAAACGGCTTCCACGGCACTGCCATGTCCCGGGTCGCCAGGGAGGCCGGGGTCAGTGCCGGCATTATTTATCATTATTTTGAGAATAAAGATGAGCTGGTCATCGAGCTGTACAAGGCACTGAAGCGGGATATGGCCGATGTGCTGGTCCGGAATTTCGACCAGACTCAGCCCCTGGTGGTTCAGCTCAAGTATATCTGCGGTGAATGTTTCCGGTATCATCTCAGCCATCCCAGGGAGTCTGTGTTTATGCAGCAGTTCAGCACCTCCCCCTATTATACGACAATGATTGAAAAGGAGATGAGCTGCCATTTCGGCATCATCTCCGAAACCTTTGAGCGGGGGATGACGGAGATGATTATCAAAGACCTGCCGGGGCCCGTGATCGGCACCTTTCTTGTGGATATGGCCACGTCTCTGGCCAAAAAGCAGGAGGTGGGTCTTCTGGAACTGACGGATGAGATGGTGGACCGGGTTGTGGATGCCCTTTGGGATGCCATCCGTAATTAAGCCTGAAACCGGGCAAAAAAATTTAAACTGACATTGAATGAATGTTCAATCTGCAAGAGGTGAGTGATGTTTTTAAGAGGTAAACAGACCCGGTCCGGCCGTGGCGCAGCCGTCCGCAAGATGATTTCGGCAATGATTCCGGTACTCCTTGTGATGATCACCGGATGTGCCCTGGTGGGCCCGGATTATACGCCCCCTTCTCCGGAAGTGAAGGCGGAATGGCAGCCCCATGAGGATCCGGCGCTGCTGCCCGATGCGGACCTGGTTGTCCGGTGGTGGG
>JAKSBB010001056.1 GCA_022361315.1 Desulfobacterales bacterium | reverse complement strand
GCAGGTTGCCGATCCGGTCTATCCCCCTGGGTACAGACGGCCTGAAGGCTTCCGAAAATTTACAGAGCCCGTCCAGGGGCACCATCTCGTAATCCACCAGAGCAAAGGGGTTCACCTCCAGTTCCTCTATCACATAAGGGGCCTCGGCATTCATGGGGGAAAAATAATTGCCCACGGCGATGAATGCACCGAAACATTCCATGAGCTGTTCGTCCGACACCAGACGCTTCCCGGACCGGGTCTGGCCGGAAAGTTTCTCATAGGCAATGGTTTTCCGGAACAGGTCAAAAAATTCATCCCCCGTCACCGCGGCCGTGGATGCGGATATGACGGCCTGCCCTAAACGGAAACGTTCTGCATAGAGTTCCGTATCCGTTCCGCCCAGCCCTGCGGTGATCACCATCCCGAATTCACGGGTCCAGCGAAGACTCACCAGAAGTTCGTTGCCCAGGGCATCGGATTCCGGCGGCAGGTACTGGGTAATCAGCACCCCGCGGATGCGTTTATTGACCGCCTCTCTCAATTCCCTGCCGGACAGCCCCCGGTAATGGGCCAGATTCTGGTCCGGATCCTGATCCGTATCCGAATTCTGACTCTGGTCCGGATTTTCCTCAAGAAACCGGGTGAACCGGTCGCTCACCGTGTCCACCATACGCCGGCTTTCACTTCTGACCTTCCCTGCCTGGCGGGACACCACCTTTACCCCCCCGACATCCGACTTGTGCACCACATCGGGACTCACCACCTTAATAACCACCTTCTCTCCTAAGAAAGGTACCAGCAGTTCCGAAGTCAGGCGGTGGGTCCGCTCAAACAGCAGATATTCCGGGACCGATTCGGACCCCAGTGCGGAAAGCAGTTGATAGGTTTCATGTTCAAAGAGCTGATAGCGGTTCTCCGAGGCGGCCTGGGCCAGAACCCGGGTCATTTCTTCAAAATCGATAAAAAGCTGCATAAGGATTTTCCTGTGAAGCAGGGGCTGCCGGACATGTACCGTGGCAGACCGTAGGGGGGTTTATGTTATCGAAGGATATCATAGCAGGTCCCCGGGAAATATCAACCAGTGCAGCCGTTATACAGCGGCTGAATCATCCCCTCTTGCATTCCCCGGTTCCCCTGCCAATGCCCCCTCCTGATCCTTGTTCTATTGGAGGGTTTATGCTAATGGGTGGGCAGACCGTAACATTTAAACAGATAAAGGCGGTACCATGCGCATCCCAAAAGGTGTTGGTCTGATCTTAAAGGCCTTACTCACCCTGTCCCTGATATTATCCGTGCCCGGCCTTTCCGGTGCAGCCACCAAAAAAGAAATCCTTATCACCGGAAAAACCATGGGTACCTTTTACCGGATAAAATTTCTCACCCGAAAAGACGTATCCCAAAGCCTCTGGGAAAAAAAGGTGAAGATCCGGCTCAAGGAGGTAAATGCCCGGCTCTCCATGTACCAGAAGGACAGTGAGATTTCCCGCTTCAACCGGACACCTGAGAACCAGGCGTTCCGATTGTCCAGGGACTTTTATGCCGTACTTCTGCAATGCCGGGATCTCCATGACCGGAGCCAGGGGGCCTGGGACGGCACCGTCAAACCCCTGGTGGACCTCTGGGGATTCGGCACACGTGAAAAGACAGGTCAACTTCCTGTCGACAGTGATATCCGGGCCGCCCTGGCAAAAACCGGTTTTGCCAGACTGGTTCTCGGGGAAAAGACCCTGACCAAAACCGTACCGGGGATTACCCTGGACCTGGGGTCCATCGCCAAGGGATACGGGGTGGATGAAATTGCCCGCCTCTTTGCCGACGCCGGCATCCCGGATCATCTGGTGGAAATCGGCGGGGAACTGGCCGGATCCGGCCGGAATAAAAAAGGTAAGCCCTGGACTGTGGGCATCACCAAGCCGAAGAAAGGCGCCCTGAACCCGGGGCTTTACAAAGTGGTGTCCCTGGACAACGCCGCCATCGCCACCAGCGGCAACTACAGAAACTTCTTTGAATACCAGGGAAAAACCTACTCCCATATCATCAATCCCAAAACCGGTTACCCCGTGGAGAACAAAGTGGTCAGTGCATCCGTCATCGCCCCGGACTGCACCCGGGCCGACGGCCTGGCAACGGCACTGATGGTCATGGATGTTGACGCGGGTATTGCCCTGATCAACAGCCTTGAAAACACGGAATGCCTCATCGTTAAAAAGGACGGGGACCGACTGATTCCGCTTCGCTCCACAAATTTCCACCGGTTTGAAAAGGGGCGGTAAGATAAACCCATGACACCCCAGCCACACACACGGGCCGCCATCTATTTCCAGACGGACGCCTACAGCACCTCGGGTAAAAAACTGATGGGCCGGAATGCCGCAGGGGAATCCTTTTTAAAAGGCTACCTCAGGTATTCCCGGGCAGACGCGTTCTACAGCTGCGTCAAGCACCCGGACCAGGCCGCTGAATTTGAATCCAAGGTAAGAGAATACAGGACTGAGCCGGTTTCCGCCATCACCCAGGAGAACCTTTACCACCTGACGGGGGCAGGCACCCTCTTCTATCCGGGGCCGGATATCGGGACCCAGGCCCATTTGCGCTCCCTTATCAATCCTTCCGGATGGTCCTTGTGCGGTATTACCCATACCACAAGCAGTGCCGGTGTGATGGATGCCGTCACCGGATGGCTCACCACACCGGTCGAGCCCTGGGATGCAATCATCTGCACTTCCAGAGCCGTTAAACAAAATGTGACGGCACTGCTCCAGGCCGAGGCCAACAGGCTCCGGCAGCGCCTGGGTATTCAAAGGGTGATTCTGCCTAAGCTACCGGTCATTCCTCTGGGTATTAACACCGATGATTTTCAATTTGACCCAGATCAGAAAGCCGCTGCCAGAAGAGCCCTTCAGGCAGACAGTAATACTGTCGTGATATTGTATATGGGCCGGCTCAGCTTTCACGCCAAGGCCCACCCCCTTGCCATGTATCAGGCCCTTGAAACCGCCGCCCGGAATACAGAAAAAAAGATCAAACTGGTGGAATGCGGATGGTTTTCCAATGATTATATCCGGAATGCGTTCAACGATGCGGCAGGGACTGCCTGCCCCTCCATTGAGGTTGTACATCTGGATGGCCGTGATCCTCACCAGCGGATAACAGCCTGGGCAGGTGCGGATATCTTCTGTTCCCTGTCCGACAATATCCAGGAAACCTTCGGCATTACCCCTGTTGAAGCCATGGCCGCAGGACTGCCGGTGGTGGTCTCGGACTGGGACGGCTATAAAGATACGGTGCGTCATAACACGGACGGCTTCAGGATTCCCACCACCATGCCCCCGGCAGGCCTGAGCCGGGACCTGGCCTTTAGATACGCCACCCGGGTGGACACCTATGATCACTACTGCGGCCACACCTGCATGCATGCCGGTGTGGACATCGGGGAAACCGCCCGGGCGTTCATCACTTTGATCAACGACAATGAATTACGGCAAAAAATGGGGGCAGCCGGCCGGCAGCGGGCAAGGGAAACCTATGACTGGTCTGCCATTATTCCGGTATATGAAGACCTCTGGTCGCATCTCGGGCAGATCAGGACCAAAGCGGCCAAAGAGAACCAAAAACGGCCACACCCCACGCCCTGGCCGGCCAGGATGGACCCGTTCACCGGGTTTGTCCATTATCCCACGGCCACCGTCACAGAAGATACCTTAATTGCCAGAACAGAACATGATCCGGACAGATCCGTTCAAGCGTTGCAAAAACGGGTTCGGCTTGAAATGGTCAAGTTCGCGCATCAGGTCATACCGGATCCCGAGACGTTGACCCGGCTGCTGAAAAAAATCCCATCAAAACCAACCGCGGTTAAAGAGATAATTGAAGCAGATACCCCAAGAGGCAGAGCGCTCAACCACAGGGCGGTCTGCCTGCTATTGAAACTCGGGGTGGTGCATCACCTGCCGGAAAAAAGACAAGTTGCCCCAGGAGATCTGCCATAAACAGTACCCGGGTTTGCAAGCTTCCATTATTTGTTGAAATTTAACGTTGACTTTTACCCCGGTTTATAGAACACTGCCAGGTAATTTTTTTAATAAGGAAATATGACACTGTAATGAATGCCAACCTGACCAACCTGTTCCTACTACTTCTAAGCAGGGCTCTTCTACGCTTTTCCGGGCAAAGGGGCGGTTAAATGGCATAACAGTATATAAATATTGACAAAAAACGCCGTTATCAGCCCTCTCCGGGCAGATAACGGCTTTTTTTTTGTCCAGAATCAAAAATTTTAAAGTGTAATTTTTTTCATATTAAACATAGGAGTGACACATGACCATTGTAAGAGACGAAGCGGGTATCTGGACATTGGAACGGGGGACCGGGGATTCCGGTGCAAAAGAAGAAATCGAGATCTTTGACACCACCCTGCGGGACGGGGAGCAGGGGGGTGTTACCTTTAAGGGAAACTCAAAACGCAGGATCGCCGAGTACCTGGCAACAACCGGTGTGAGCACGGTTGAGGTGGGGTTTCCCAGCTCCAATACCATGGAGTTCGACACCGTCAAGGACATTGCCGACAATGTCCAGGGGCCCCATATCTGCGGGCTGACCACCATGGACCTCGAAAATATCAGCAGGACATGGGAGGCCCTGAAAAACAATCCCAACCCCACCATCCACGTCTTTACACTCAATATCGACGAGGCGTCCATCCGGGCATACAACGCCGATCCCAAAGAACAGGTGGAAAAAGCATCCCGGGCGGTGGCCTATGCCAAAGATCTGATGAAGGGCAAGGGACGGGTGGAGTTCTCCGCCCAGAATACCATCCTTGCCCTGTCCCAGTCCCTGAACCCCGAGTACCGTTTTCTCCAGGAGTATATCGCTGAAATATACGGCAGCGCCATCAGGGAAGGGGCAGATGTGATCAATATCCCCCACACCGTTGCCAAGGGCATCGAAATCAAAATCGGTGAGGCGGTTGACTACTTTAAAAAACTTGTGCCGGGTACCGAGGATGTCATGCTCAGTTTCCATGCCCACAACGACTTCGGGGTCAGCGTGGCCGATACCCTGGAGGTGATTGAGCAGGGGGTTCGCCAGGTGGAAGGTTCCTGGTACTCCCTGGGAGAGCGGGCGGGCAACACCCCCCTTGAGCAGGTGATCATGAACCTGGTCCTGAAACCGGTTTACAAGCGCAAATTCTTTACCGGGTTTGACCTGAGCAAGACCAATGCCGTGGCCAGACTCATTGAAAAGGAAAGTGGTGTCCCCATCCCCTATAACGCCCCGGGTATCGGGCCCAACGCCCTGCGCCACGGCTCCGGCGTCCATTCCGACGGGGATAAAAAGGGAAAGGCCATCGGCGAATTCATCTACCTGCCCTGTACCCCGGAGGATATCGGCTGGACCGGTAACGCCCACCAGATTACAAAACTTACCGGGGTGGCCGGGGTCAGTGCCAGGCTCTCGGAACTGGGGTTTGATTTTGACAAAGCCTTTGTGCGGGAACATATCATGCCGGTGATCAAATCAAATGATATCACCTACGGCGACAGGGAATTAAGGGTGATCGGAGATGATTTCAGGTATACGGAGGCTCCCCACATCGAATTCGTGGATTACGCCTTTAACAAGTTTGCCGATTCCACCGTCCGCCAGGCACAGGTGGTGCTGGTCATTGACGGCAAAAAGGTGACCGGTGAAGCCTTCATGGGTAAAAACGGCCCCATCAATGCCGTTTTCAGTGCCGTTGACGATGTGGTGGGGCTCGGGGATAGAAAGCCCAAACTGGTGGTTTATGAACCCAGCAACCTTGGCAGGACCCACTCCAGCGAAGCAGAAGCCCTGGTGGTACTGAGCAAGAACGGAAAGGAGGTGGACTACAACCTCTCACATCCGGTATGGATCGGCAGGGCCGTGGATGAGGACACCATTTCAGCCTCCATCAAGTCTTATCTCCAGGCCCTGAACAGATTCCTGGCAGATACAAAACAATAAACTCAGCCGGCCCGGCATGGTGCCGGGCCGGTCACCCCACACAGGTGAATTTAAGTCCCACACTCCCCCAGGCGCATCTGTCTTGCCTGCGCCCCCCTTTTTCAAGCCTCATAAAATCCTTTACTATTTTATTACAATTTTATAGATAATTCGAAACTTTTAAGACAGGTATAGAAAAACTTTGGGCAAAACGCCCGCCTGAACAGAACCTGTACCTCAACCTGTGTGTACCATGCATGGTGCCTGTAGACCGGATTGATTTTGAATTTAGATTTTATGTTAAAGTGCCGTTTTTTACCGACCATGCCTCTGGCAGTTGTTTTGTTTTTCTTCCTTTATTTGTCTCCAGTATATTCTGCATCATCACCCGCCCTGACGCATACCGGTGCCTCCGTTATGCCGGTGGCCGTTTTAAAGGGAATGGTGAAATCAGGGGATACCGCTGCCACCATATTAAAAGCGTATCTGCCCTTGACCGACATATACAGTTTGGAACGGCAAGCCAAAAAGGTATTTCCACTCACCCGGCTCAGAATCGGCAACCCCTATGCCATTCATTTAATAGAAAATAATTTTATTGAATTTGAATATGAAATCAACGGGCAGGAAAGGCTGGTGGTCCGGAAAAATGCAGATGGGTATGATATTGAGCGTCTCCCCATTGAATATGAGGTGGAATACCATGTGGCCCGGATTAAGGTTGAATCCACCCTGGCACAGGCCTTTAAGTCAAGCGGGGAGCCCTATCTGTTATCCATGAAATTGTCGGATATTTTTTCCTGGGATATTGATTTTGCAAAGGATATCCGTGAAGGGGACCATGCGGAATTCCTGGTTGAAAAATTGTACCGCCACGGGGAATTTGTGGGATACGGCGAGGTCCTGGCCGCTTTTTTCTCAAACCGGGGCATAGAGTACCAGGCCTTTATGTTTAAGGGTGACAATACAATTCCCCGGTATTTTGATGAAGAGGGAAACAGTCTTGAGAAGGCCTTCTTAAAAGCACCCTTAAAATTCTCCAGAATATCTTCCGGATTCACAAACCGGCGGCTTCACCCCATTCTGAAAATTTACCGCCCCCACACCTCCATTGACTTTGCCGCACCGAGAAATACCCCCATCAGAACCGTTGCAGACGGCACCATTCTGAAAAAAGGTTACACAAAAACCAAGGGGCGGTATATGGTCGTTCGCCATGCAAACGGCTATGAAACCCAATACCTTCATATGAATCATTTTGCCCGGGGGCTTAAAAAGGGCGGCCGGGTGACCCAGGGCGAAATCATCGGATATGTGGGAAAAACAGGGCTTGCCACAGGATATCATCTTGATTTTTCCCTTCGGAAAAACGGCAGGCCTGTGAACCCCCTGACCGTTGACCTTCCCAAGGGAAGCCCCGTCCCTGACAAACATATGACAGAATTCAAATCCCTGGTAGACCGTTGGTCCCAGAAAATCAGGGCCACCGGGCATCTGGCCGCCTATGATCAGTGATACGGCTCATCCGGTTTTTCTTTCTCCACTCAATATAGATAGATCAAAGCTATTCCGATAGCATTTTAGTAAAATAAAAGGCCCCCTGAGGAGATCAGAGGGCCATCATGGGGTATGGCTTCGTTCTTTACAAGGACATCTATGCACCGATAAACAGCAGGTCCAGCGGTGTTTTTTCGAGCATTAAAGACCGTACTTTTTTAAGATTCTGTTTTTTGGGTGGAAGGATGACACCGGGTGCAACAACGTTTTTCCCGTTATCCGCAGTGACGCCGTTGAACAACAGATCCAGTGGGGTCTTTTCTGAAAATCCCCGCAATGAGGCCGGGTGTGCTGAAAAGAACCTTTTATTTCGGTTGTCATTTTTAACCGCACGGAACTGAACGGTACCAATAGTAGTCTTCACGTTACGGTTTGGTGCGACACCCTCAAACAGCCAATCAAGAGGTGGGGTTTGAGCGGCACTAATTTTGGAGTGAACGGCCAAGGGGCGTTCCGGGGTGTAGGAGGCCCAGGCAGCGAGGCTTGTTCCAGCCAGAAGGGTGATTGCGACGAAGATGGCGATGAGTTCTTTTCTGTTTGCTTTCATGGTATTTTCCTTTCTTCCTATAAATTTAGGCATCTAAATGTGTGATGTGTGAATCCCCGGGGCTTATTCGGGTCCACAACATATATAATTCTTTGTTATGAGTGCTAATTTGACCATTTTTTTGATATTTGACAAGCGATGAATTGTCATGGTAGGCATAAGCAAATCGAATGGGTAAATAAATATGGAACTAACCCCTGATCTATTACGAACCTTTGTCGCAGCGGCCCAAACGGGCAACTTCACCCAGGCAGCAAAGCAGGTGAACATCAGCCAGTCGGCGGTGAGCATGCAGATGCGAAAACTGGAAGAAGATTTGGAAAAACCCCTATTCATACGTCTGGCCCGGGGTGTGCAGCTCACTGTGGAAGGCGAAATTCTTCTCAAGTACGCAGGAAAACTGCTGCGGCTCCATGACAGGGCACTTGCCGCTTTATCGGAGCCGAACCTGAAAGGCCTGATCCGGCTGGGAGCGGTTGAAGACTATGCGGATTTACATTTTCCCGGCATTCTGAAACGATTTTCGGAAAAATATCCTTTAATTCAAGTGGACCTCGTGTGCGACAGCTCTGATAAATTGTTGAAACTGTTTCAAGCCGACAAATTTGATCTTTGCCTTCGAAACGCCGAAGTCGTAGAACCCGGCGGGGAATTTCTAAGATACGAACCACTGTTCTGGATAGGCCCGAAAGATACAGAGCCGGAAAAACGCTCCCCCTTACCCATTGCGGTTTTTCATGACTGCCTTTACCGCCAGTGGACGGAAACGGTATTGAAAAAACATCGAATAAAATTCCGGGTGGCGTATTCCAGCCCCAGTATTACAGGTGTTTTGGCGGCTGTGAAAGCCGGCCTGGCCGTAGCCCCGATAGGGGCCAGCATCAATGTATCGGGCCTGAGAATTTTACCCGAAGATGCCTTGCCGGCTCTGCCTTCAGCCGTTATCACCTTGCATCAGGCCCATAAACGGAAAAATTCACCCTTGAATACCCTTGCCCAATATATATCTGAGGAATTTCGTTCCATGCCTTTGACGGGGGCCGGGGAAAATGCAACAACGTCGGGAAAACAAAAATAGTTTAAAATTCAGATTGTATTCGCGGAGGACCTCCAAAATCCCTTGCCAAACAAAAAGATTTAATTTACTCATTCAGTAACGGGTGCGCATAACTTAGGGCGCGCGTCCGGTCAATCCTTAGATAAACATGTGGTGACGGTATATGGATGATATATGCGCTATAAAATGCATCAATCAGGAGCAGGTGAAAAAAACGATAAAGGAAATGCCGGCAGCCGATGATATTGCCGGTATGGCGGAGATATTCAAAGCCTTGAGTGATGCCTCCCGTCTCAAAATCGTCACCGCCCTCCTTGTACATGAGCATTGTGTCTGTGACATTGCCGCCCTCTGCGGCCAGAGTGAATCTGCCGTATCCCATCAGCTCAGGGTCCTTCGCACCCTCAGGGTGGTGAAAAACCGCAGGGAAGGAAAAATCGTATATTACTCCCTGGATGATGACCACGTCAGATCCCTGATTCAGATGAGCCTGGATCATATTTCCCATCAGCCGGATTAACCAATGGGCATCAAGTAACGAACAACCGCATGGTATCCGGGGAAGAGGAAAACCCTGCGCTTTCATAAAGTGACTTGCCGGCATCACTGGCATTGAGAAATACACGGGCGATTCCGTTCTCCCGGCAGTATTGAACGGCACGGTCAAGGATCATCCGCGCACATTGTTTTTTGCGATGTCTTTTTTCGGTGTAAATACTGTGCAGATAGGCAACGGTGTGATTTAAATCCGACGGGCTGGGGACAAAACTCACCAGTGTGATGGCGCCGCTGGCAATAACTTCATTATCCTTTTTTATCACCCAGGCCTTACAAAGGCCCTCCGGCATCTGCGTATTCAGTTTATCCCTGTATGCAGTTGCAAGTTCCTCTCCCCGGATGCGTTCAATCCTGGAATCGTTTTTCTCCCAAATCTCTTCAAACATTTTTCTGTGGTGCAGGGCCATGGCGGGTATATCATCAAGGACGGCATCCTGAACGTTCATTCCTGGTTCTCCTGGTTGCGCTTGTTATTGGCTTGCCGTTGATAGCCGTTTTTTATACCGGCGGCATCCCCCAAATGGATGATTGGATATTTTCAGCTGAATTACGCAGGAAATAGAAGCTTGGATTCGGGCCCCGTTCAGGTTTCAGAACTGATATCCGTGGCCGAGCCTGGGATATCAATGGATACCACCGTCATGCCGGTGTCTTCCATGGTCTCCATGCGGATATCATAGCCCATGGCTCTGGCAAACAGGCGTGCGGAATAGGTACCCAGGCCGGTGCCGTTTTTCTTGCCGTGGGTGATGTACTTTTCAAAAAACCGTTTGCGGACCCGGGCCGGTACCACGCCACGGTTTGTGACGGAAATGGTGGTGGTATCCTCGAACCGTGTGATTGAAAAGAGGATATCACCCCCCTCGGGAGAGGCTTCAGCCGCATTGACAAAAAGATTGGAAATCAAGGGAAAGAGGAGGCGCTCTTCGGAACGGATCATCCGAACGCCGTCCGGCCCCAGTTCCTCATCGTCTCCAACCAACCGGCAGGACAGGGATTTATGCTCCACCAGCCGGCGGTACTGATCTTCTACCTGATGGATCACAGCCACTGCATTGACCGGCTGCAGGGTCACCCGGTATTCCCCGGTTTCGATCCGGAACATATCCAGGGAGAGATCAATCATATCGGCCATGCGGTTGCCGGTATCTTCGATGAGCTTGAGCATCCGCACCTGGTCTTCGGTGAGCGTGCCCTGAAGCCGCATGACCTGGGGCAAGGTGATGATCCCGGTGAGGGGCTGACGGAGGTCGTGGCGCATGATCCGGTCCACATCATCCCTGAGTTGCTCAATTTTTTTCTTACGGGTGATATCTTCCTTGATTGCCACATAGTGGGTGACGCTGCCTTCCGGATCTTTTACCGGAAGAATACTTGCCTGTTCCCAGAACAGGGCACCGTCCTTTTTACGGCTGCACATCTCCCCCTGCCAGATGCGGCCGGCCTTCAGGGTGCGCCAGAGGTCATCAAAAAACGTCTTGTTATGAACATCGGATCGCAGCACATTGACGTTTTTGCCCACCACTTCGGCTTCGGTGAACCCGGTGATGGTGCGGAACCCCGGATTCACATATTCCACGATCCCCCGGACATCCGTCATTATAATGGAAAGGGGGCTGTTTTTCACCGCCCCCCAGAGTTTTGCCAGATCCATTTCCGCCTTTGTCCGCTGGGCCACCTCTGCCCTCAGGTCAATTTCCGTCATCACAGAGGCAGCCAGATCGGTGACGGTATCAATGTCGGTGGCGGACCAGATCCTGGGAATACCATCGATGACGCAGAAGGAACCCAGCACATAATCATCCCGGGTCACCAGAGGAATGCCCAGATAGGCGATAACATTGAGGTCTCTGATGGCAAGATTTTTCCGGAACAGGGGCTCTTTCCGGGCATCGGAAATCACCAGGGGCGCTCCGGACACATGGTTGTACTGGCAGAAGGAATGGGACAAGGGGGTTTCCCGCCGGCTCTGCCAGGGTTCCGGCAACCCGACGGCACTCTTGAAGAACTGCCGGTCCCTTCCCACCAGAGACACCAGGGCCACAGGTGCACCGGTGAACCTGGCCGCCAGTCGGCTGAGCCGGTCAAAGGCCTCCTCCGCAGGGGTATCCATAAGGGCGACATCCCTGAGGGCGGCCAGCCGGCCGGCATCGTTCAGATGGGTATGCAGGCTATGCTTGTCCATGTTGTATCAGAATCGTTGTTGTATAAATCCAGAAACTCACGATACCATCATTTCTTAAGATTCTGCAATCCCTTCATTTCGATCAGCCGGTTGATATCCGTGGTTTTTAAATTCATTCCCCCCTCGGATACCGGAACCAGAACAATCTTTTTCCCCTGGAGGGCTTCGGCAATACGGAGTTTTACCAGGGCTTCGCCGCCGGCACTCTCCATGGCCCGGTTCATCTCCTGGATGCCCTTGGCCTCGGCAATGCCCTCTGCTTTTATGGCTTCCGCCAGAAGGCTCTGCTTTTCGTAATAGACATCCGCCTCGATTTTGGCCTGCTGGAACTCACCGTCCACGGCGGCAATCATTTTATTCACTTCCCCGCGGGCCTCTTCCAGCCGCCGTTTGTAATCCTCCCGGGCGGCGTGCTGGGCCGATTTATTCTTTTCCACCCGCTGGTCCGCGATTTTCTTATCCTCGATGGCTTTCTGATACTTGGCGTTAAACTGGTAGTCTTTGGTGAGCACCCGTTCCACCACAATACCCATGGGTGAAAGAATATCCTGAAGCACCTTCTTGGCCCTCAGGGCCTGCTCCTCACGTTTGGCCGCCACATAAAACTCCTCGGTTTTCAATTCACCGAAGATATCCCGGGGCTTACTTCTGCCCACGGTACGGACAATCTTCCCTCTCAGGGTTTCATCATCCCTGGCAACGTTCTGCAGAATATGAGGGGCTTTCTTGGGGTCAATCTTATACACGATAATAACATCCAGACTGATGTCGTTACCGTCTATGGTTTTGAAAAGCAGGTCGTCCCGGGTGGCCCGGTCGCCCCGGTTTTTCTGAAATGTCATCTCCAGGTTTTGGAGTTTGGTGTCAAAGGTATGCCAGTCATTGACAAAGGGCATGAAAAAATAGGTGGAACCGGGTGCATAGTACTTGTTCTCCACCCCCCGTGTTTTGAAGAGTGAAAACTTGATGGTCCGCACCCCCACCTCGGTACTCCCGGTGGAATGGGGCATGCAGCCCTGGGTACCCATGACCAATCCGGCCAGAATCAGACAGAAAAACAGACGTTTCATTGTGCACCTCCGGCTTCCACATCAAAGAGTTCCATGGCATTTTTCAGATTCAACGGGTTCACACCACCGGGGCCGTCGCTGGGCAGGATCACCACATCCAGCCCCTCGTACACCTCAGCCATCTTCAACCCCACCATCCTGCCGGCCCCTTTGCCTTGCAGGGCGTCATTTTTCAGCCGGACTTTCTCCGCCTCCGCAAGCTTCACCAGAAGGTCCGCATTGGCCCGTTTGGTCCGGGCGTAGAGGTCCTTTTCCGCCCGTTTGCGAGTCACGTAGGCCCTGCCTTTTTCCAGTTCTACGGCCACCAGCACCTTGCCTTCCTGTTCGATCTTGGTGAGTTTTGCCTGTTCAACAGCAGCTCTGGCCTCGGCCTGATTTTTAAACACCAGCTGATCCTTAAGCTTTTTCTCCTCAATGTTTTTCTGGATTTCATCACTGTACTTGAAATACCGCACCAGGACGTGTTCGACCAGAATCCCCTTGGGGGCCAGTTCCCTGTTCAAGTTATCCCTGGCCTGATCCGCCATCTTAACCCGGAGCGGACTGTTGAAAAACTCCTCCGTG
>JAKSBB010000089.1 GCA_022361315.1 Desulfobacterales bacterium | reverse complement strand
GTATGTGTACGTTACCATGAGGCTCACCACCAAAAGCCGCTACGGCACCCGACTGATTCTTGACCTTGGCGTTTACGGTGCGGACAACCCCGTTCCACTGGGGGACGTTTCCAAACGGCAGAATATCTCCCTGAAATACCTCGAACAATTAACGGTCAAGCTTAAAAAGGCCGGATTGATCAAAAGTCTCCGTGGTGCATCCGGAGGACACATGCTGGCGAAACCTGCGGATCAGATCACCATCGGAGATATTGTCAGGACACTGGAAGACAAAGCACAACTCACCGATTGTGCCGATGACCAGAGAAATATCTGCGGCGTATGCAACAAGGCCGGAGACTGCCTGTCAAGATGGGTATGGGTGGAAGCCGCAAACGCCATGTTCGACCGGCTGGACAATATTACTGTCCAGCGGTTGCTGGATATGGCCAACGCCTCTCCCGAGCCCAATTGCAGAGGGAAACATAACCCTAAAAAAAGCGGATAATCCGGAGAGAGCGAAGAAAACGAAGGGTTATTTTTTTCCCGACCGGGTCATTATTCCCAGAATGACCTCATCGGTCTGCGCCATGCCTGAGCGGGCCAGTTCGCCGATATTGGCAATGGTTGCCTCCACATCTTCCCCGACGATACCATCTCCGAAATCAAGAGACTTCTTATTAAAAGAGAGGATTGCGCCATCAAAGGCGGAGTAGACACCTGTAGCAATCTTCATTGCACAGGATGCCTTTGCCCCGTCACAGATCACACCGGATATATTTCCCAGCGTGTTTACAATGGCTGCCCCCACAACCGGATAATCCCCGCCCATGAGTAGGGCAACCCCACCGCTGACCGCGGCAGACGCACAAATCACCCCGCAAAAGGCGGACAACCGCCCTACCCGGGTTTTGATGTGTACAGTTGTGAGGTGGGAAAAGAAAAGGGCCCGGATAAGTATATCCTCATCAATCTCATTATCTTTCGCATACCGGATGAGGGGCAATGAGGCAGCCATGCCCTGGTTCCCGGACCCGGATGTGGTCATCACCGGAAACGGGCAGCCACTCATACGGGCATCACTTCCTGCAGCTGCCAGGGCTGCAGACCGGTTCCGTTGATCGTCTCCGTAGACCCCGTCACGGATGTTTTCCATGATACACCTGCCGAGGTTTACCCCATAACTTCCCTGTAACCCCTCTTCGGCAATCCGGCTGTTCAGAGCGATCACCTTTTTAAACACCGGCCGGATCAGATCCAAATCAATCTCTTTGGCCATATCGTAGATGAGCCGGATGGACAATATTTCCCTGTCTGTCAACGGAGAATTAAAATCAGCGTCTTTACAGGCCCGGTTCAACACCACGTCCCCGTTTTTGACCACCTCGGTCACATTGGTATGGGTGTGTTTTACCTCAACACTCACAGAGTTATCACCCGCAATGGCCAGGATTCTTATATACAATTTAATGTTGGTGCGTTCATGGGCCACTTCCACCCGATGGCCGTCCAGAAAGGCGCGGACAGCCGCCATATCTTCCTCGGCAACATCGGAAATCACCATAAGCTCCCGGTCGGGATCACCGGCCAGCGCCCCCATGGCGGCAGCCACTTCTATACCGGCAAGTCCGCCGCTGTTGGGAACAATCACGCTTTTCACATTTTTGATCATATTTCCCGACACCCAGATCTTGAGCCGATCAGGTGCTTCTCCCAGTACCTGCCTGGCCTTGGCCGCTACATAGGCGAGTGCTATGGGCTCGGTGCAGCCTTCTGCAGGCACAACCTCTTCATTGATAATGCTCAACACCTTATCCAGTGTTTTCCGGTCAAACGCCACCCAATATCCTCCTGTATCTGTGCATGGAATGTTTCACAGTACCAGGGAAGGTTTTTCTCCGCTCCTGATACCGGATCCTCCTTATATCTAATCTTTAATTCGTTCCAATATCCTTAATCCAACGATCAGATGATTGGGATGCAGCCCCCCCGAAGGTTCGGAGATGTGACGGATTTCAGCCAGCAGACGGTTCGGATCGATGGTGGCATCCCCTTTGTGCAATTTAATATTGATCTGATGCCCCACACTGATGAACTTGAAAATATCCGAATCTTTTTTGACCAGAATACCGAGCCCTGAGGGTGACCAGTCTCTCAGGCTGAAATGGTAGGTCATGGACTCTTTGGCGGGTTTGAATTCTACGCTGGCACCCTCTGCCGCAGCCTCTCGGATTTCGGCACGCAGTTCCGCATGCTCACTGGAGTTGTCTATGCTCATGCTGTTTTCCTTGATTATCAATGGTTTCACGGGTATTTTATTCTGATTTCACCAAAGAAATCAATGATTTGTTTTTCCCCCCTGAAATTATCTACCCTGGACAATCAAATATGTTTGTAAAACAGGACAAAAGACAGGGGAAATTCACCATAAATTAACATCTTCCGGCAGCGTATTTCCGTGCCCAATACCTTTCCGATAAATAATCTATATTTTCTATACAAATCATTGACAGCCCTATACGCTCTTTATATACTTCCCTATCACTTGCAATATCCGCGATGAAAGTGCTTTTCCGCGGAATAACGTATCAAGGTGTAAGCCTTTTAACAGCATCAAGGAGGTGCCCGTGAAAGACGTACAATTGTTGCCTGAAATGCAACAGAAGAAATCAGGAGTGACCAGGCGGAGCTTTCTGAAGACCGTTACCGGAACAGCTGCCGGTATTGGTATTGCCCAGATGGTAAATCCTGCACTCATTCAAGCCCTGGAAAAGGGTTTGAAAAGACACCCGGTGATCTGGATCCAGGGACAGGGATGTACAGGTTGTTCAGTAACCCTGCTGAACTCCACGTCTCCCCCCATTGCAGACGTTCTGCTCAAGGTCATCAGCCTGCAGTTTCATCCCACCGTTATGGCCAGCGAAGGTGAAATGAGCATGGAAAATATCTATGCCGTTGCCGAAGAGTACAAAGGCCGTTTTTCTATCGTTGTGGAAGGGGCCATCCCCACAGCGGAAGACGGAAAGTACTGCATCGTGGGTGAAGCTCACCATAAAGAAATCACCATGGTTGACCTGGTGAAAGAGATTGCTCCCAAGGCCGGTTCCGTACTGGCCGTCGGTACCTGTGCCGCATTCGGCGGCATCCCTGCAGCCGAAGGTAATGTCACCGGCGCCACCAGCGTGATGGATTTCTTAAGCGACAACAGCAT
>JAKSBB010000415.1 GCA_022361315.1 Desulfobacterales bacterium | reverse complement strand
TCACCTTCAGGGGGCTGATCATCACCGCCACAAACAGCGAACTGGAAAAAGCTGTGACAGCGGGGGAGTTCCGGGAAGATCTTTACTACCGCCTTAACGTCGTTCCCCTGGTGGTTCCGCCCTTAAGGGACCGGGATGACGATATCCGGCTGATTTCCCAATACTATATCGACCACTTTGCCGATAAATTCGGAAAACATCGCCTATCCTTCTCCCCAAACGCACGGGCGGCACTGGACGAGTACCCCTGGCCCGGCAATGTCAGGGAACTCAAAAACATGATGGAGATGCTTGCCGTCATGTGTGACGGCCCGGAAATATCTTTGCCCCACCTTCCCCCGGTACTTTCATCCGGCGCCGCAATCCGGCCAGAAGAAGCTCCCCCAACCATATCCCTGCCCCGGGAATTGTCAGACGCGTCCCTGGCGGAACAGATGGCCTTCTTAGAAAGCCGGATCATAGACAGGGCGTTGGAAAAAAGTAACGGTGTCAAAACGGAAGCAGCTTCCATACTCGGCATCAGCCGCTTCACCCTGCTGCGACGGATTAAATACCTTGAAAAGGAAGTCTGGTGATAAAGTAAAACTAACAGTCCGGTGGTTAAGACGATTAAAAAACGGACCATAAGGACGTCGGATCAGTTTCCTATAGTTATGGATTTTTTCCTTATTCAATTGAAATGATTGAATTAATATGCCCAATTGTGTTAGGTGAAAACCATACTCGCGAAATGGATGGACGATGGCGCTTCTTTCCCACTGCAGGTATGTTAATAGCAGGACACCGTTTTATTGAACAAATTTCATCAGTAGAGGCAGCTATGAACAATACGGGACGAATCAACACCACCTTGAATACCGACGATCCGCATGCGGTTGCCCCCATGCTCCTACGCTCGATAGAGGCCGGCGGTTTCTTTCGTGCAAACGATTCTTTCCTGTCCAAGGTCGGCGTCAGTGAAGCAGAACTTGCCGAACAACCGTTTCTTCACTGGATAGAATCAAATGATATTATAGATGCCAAGCTCACAATCCAGGGCAAACAATCGGCGTGCTGGGTTGCGCATAAATGCAGAGGGGGAGCCCCCCTGCCCTTGAGAATAAGGGTTGTGGAAAACGATGGAGAAACATTCGTCCTCGGCCGTTCTGAGGAAGAGGCAGGGCCGATGAATGGCCCTGAAGATTCGGATGACGAGGCCACGATAAGGGGAACCCTTCACACCATTGCACGTATCATAGAGGCCCAGAATCCCGGTTATAAATGTTCTATCCTGCTTGTGGCGGACGGACGGTTTGTAAGGGGGGCAGGGCCGAGTCTGCCGGAGGCGTACAATGCTGCCATTGACGGACATGCCATCGGCCCGGCCGTTGGATCCTGTGGTACGGCAATATACTGGAATGTGCCTGTCATCACAGGAAATATACAGACAGATCCGTTGTGGAAGCCATTTGCTGAACTCGCAAAAAAAGCAGGGGTTGCGGCCTGCTGGTCACATCCGTTTTCCAGCACAACCGGGAATGTGCTCGGGGCACTGGCATTATACGCCCCTGTTCCCCGGATGCCCACCAGGGAACAACTTGGACGTCTTGAGGCGGCTGCGCGAATTACAGGTCTCGCGGTGGAACGCGGTCGTGCCGAAGAAGCGTTACGGCTTCAGCACAAACGTGAACTGGAACTGGAAGCGCAACTCCATCAGGCCAAAAAAATGGAATCCTTAGGCAACCTGGCAGGCGGGATTGCCCACGAATTCAACAACATACTCAGCATTATTATCGGCAACACAGAACTCATCATAGACGAGATTTCTGAAAACAGCCTTGCCAGAGAGAGTGCTGATGATATCATCGTTGCTGGTATGCGTGCCAGTGAGGTTGTCAAACAGCTCCTGACCTTCAGCAGACAGGATAACGCATCAAAAAAGGCTTTAAATATTAGATCGGTTGTCATTGATTCCATGAAACTGATCCGCTCCTCGACACCCACAAACATAGAAATCAGCCTGAATCTGTCCGAAGATGTGTCCCCCATATTCGGGAATGTCACCCAGATCAATCAACTGCTTTTTAATTTATGCAGCAATGCTGTGGATGCAATGCCTGATATGGGGGGCCTGCTCACTGTGGATCTGTCAAATGAAACCATTGACGAAAACAGTGCCGCGTATCGGCGCTCGGTAAAACCCGGCCACCATGTGAGGCTGGCCATCGGTGATAATGGTATAGGGATGGATAACGAGATCGTCGAAAAAATCTTTGACCCCTATTACACCACCAAAGATATTGGCAAAGGAACCGGAATCGGTCTGGCAGTGGTCCAGGGCATTGTTGAACGTCACGGCGGCGTCATTATTCTTGACAGCAATCCTGATAAAGGGACCACGTTTACCATATATCTTCCGGCCCATGACGGCTTGCCGGAAAATGAAGATGAAGGGCAATCGGTTCTGCCCACCGGGGAGGAAAGGGTTTTATATGTTGATGACGAACCATCCATAGCAAAACTGGGGGAACGTCATTTGAACAGCCTGGGATATACGGCGGAATCAACCACAGATCCCCTCCAGGCGCTGGAAATGATTAAAACCGATCCTGATAGATTTGATCTGATCATCTCAGATATCGCAATGCCCAATATGACCGGAGATCACCTCCTTGCCGAGATTTTTGAAATCCGTCCCGACATACCTGCGATTATTTGTACGGGCTACAGCGCCATAAGATCTGAAGAGGAAGCCGGAAAGATCGGCTCTGCAGCCTTTCTCATGAAGCCTCTGGACAAGGCTGAACTGGCCAAAACCGTTCGAAAAGTGCTCGACGATGCCCAAAAAGAGTATGGGCCGGCAGAACCGGTTCCGGTGACCTTTGCACTGGACAATTCAACCAATTTTTATTAGACATACCTACTGATTATATGAGTGTTAACTAATATTGAAGTAAGGAGGCCACGTCTATGGCAGCATATCTCGGGGCAGTGGACCAGGGAACCACAAGTACACGGTTTATTATCTTTGACAAAAACGGCGCCATCATCGGTTTGAGCCAGATGGAACATGATCAGATCCTCCCGGAGCCGGGATGGGTGGAGCACAACGGCGCTCAGATCTGGGAGAATACCCGGACCGTGATCGCCGAAACCCTTAAAAAGGCGGATCTTACCGGCAGCGATCTGGCTGCCATCGGAATCACCAACCAGCGGGAAACCATCGTGGCCTGGAATAAAAATACCGGAGAGCCCCTGTATAACGCCATTGTCTGGCAGTGTACCCGAACGGACCGGATCTGCCGGGACCTGGACAAGACCCACGGCAAGGACAGCTTCAGACAGGTCACCGGACTGCCCACCGCCACATACTTTTCCGGCCCCAAAATCAAGTGGATGATGGAAAACGTCCCCGCAGTCAAAGAAGCGGTGGACAATGGAGAGGCCTGCTTCGGCACCATGGACACCTGGGTAATCTGGAACCTCACCGGCGGTCCCGGCAAGGGGAAATACGTGACCGACGTGACCAACGCCTCCAGAACCCTGCTGATGAACCTTGAAACCCTGGCATGGGACAAAGATATCCTGAACACCCTGGAGATTCCCGAAGCCTGTTTGCCTGAGATTATCCCCTCTTCCGATGCAGACGCCTTTGGTGTGACCGATCCTGACGGCCCTCTGGGTACAGAAGTACGCATCGGCGGTGCCCTGGGTGATCAGCAGGCCGCCCTGTTCGGCCAGACCTGCTTCTCCCCCGGTGAGGCCAAAAATACATACGGTACGGGTTGTTTTCTATTGTTCAACACCGGAAATGAAATCCGCTTTTCCAACCACGGGCTGCTGACCACCGTGGGATACCAGATCGGAGACCAGGCACCGGTATATGCCCTGGAAGGTTCCATTGCCTACGCAGGCGCCCTGGTACAATGGGTCAGGGACAATCTGGGATTGATAAAGGATGCCCCTGAAATCGAAGACCTGGCCAAAACCGTTGAGGATAACGGGGATGTATACTGTGTGCCCGCATTTTCAGGATTATTTGCCCCCTATTGGCGGTCCGATGCCAGGGGGGTGATCACCGGACTGACCCAGTTTGCCAATAAAGGCCATATTGCCCGGGCCGTTCTGGAAGCCTCTGCCTTTCAGACCAAGGACATTGCTGAGGCCATCCTCCAGGATATTGGGCAAGACATGGGAGATGAAATGGATCTCAAGGCCCTGAAGGTGGACGGCGGCATGGTGGCCAACAACACCCTGATGCAGTTCCAGGCCGATATGCTCAACGTGGCTGTGACCCGCCCCATGGTGGCGGAAACCACAGCCCTGGGTGCGGCCTACGCAGCCGGTCTTGCCGTGGGCTTCTGGCCGGACACCGATGCCCTGAAGGAAAACTG
>JAKSBB010000270.1 GCA_022361315.1 Desulfobacterales bacterium | reverse complement strand
GGCCCTGTTTTTCCAAACGGCCAGCCAGCAGGGAAGACATGGCTTCCACACCGGCCAGGTGGGACCCCAGGTCATCATGAAGGACCTGCCCCATCTGTTGGCGCTCTTCTTCCGCGATCCTGGAAATTTCCCGCTCCAAATGCTTCTGCCTGGACATGTCGGTGATGGAAGCGACACTCTGGCGGGTGCCCTGGATCAGGGCCACGGTGAGGATACATTCCCGGATATCACCGTCCCCCATGGTAAGCCGGCAGGGATAATTTCTCGGTGCCTTTTCCGGATGTTCCCGCCGCAAATGATGATAGGCGATCACCCGGTCCCGGTCGGCCTCGTCAATGAGTTCGTAGAACTTCATCTTCCCTTGGATACGGGACTTTTGTATGCCGGAAATGCGGGTGAGTTCGGAGTTGACCATGGAGATGGTCATATCGTTTTCAATAAGAATGGTGGCGGTGCCGGTATTTTCAAATATGGTCTTGTACCGGATATAGGTGTCGTCGATGATCTTTTCAGCCCGTTCAACCGGATCCATGTCCTGCATCGCTCTCCCCAGCTTGGGTTCCATCAACTGTTCCCTGACCTTTACGCGGCCACCTTATCAACAAAGCCCCCGTAACACCAGATTAAATTTGTATGCTTTTGTATGGCCGAAACGCCTACGACGACCCGATGAGACCGGCCATCCACATGGTCAACGGCGGATAGAAGGTGATGATCATCAGATCCACCACCAGCACCAGGAGGAAGGGAATCACCCGACGGCTGACACTGCCGATGCTGTCCCCGGAAATTGAGGCGGAAACGATCAGGCAGATGCCCATGGGCGGGGTGAGCATGCCGATGGCCAGGTTGGCCACCACGATGATGCCCAGTTGGATCAGATCTATGCCCAGGGCGGGCACCATGGCGGTAATCATGGGCACCAGGAGAATCAGGGCGGCCGTGGTCTCCACGAATATCCCCGCAGTGAGGAGCACCAGGTTGATCAGCAGGAGCAGCAGAGTGGGATTGTCCGTAATACCCAGAAGCCCTCCAGCCAGGGTTGCCGGAATATCCTCAATGGCCGCAATCCATGAAAACACCGATGCAGTGGCAATGATAAACATCACCACAGAAGCCGTAATACCGGCCTTGCCGAAGATAGGAAACAGATCCTTCACCCCGATTTCCCGATAAACCGCCATGGATACAAAGAGGGCATACACCACAGCCACAGCCGCAGATTCCGTGGCAGTGAACACTCCAAAGAGAATACCGCCAAGGATAATCACCGGTGCCCCCAAGGCCAGGACCGCCCGTCGGAAGGTCAGAGAGATCTGCCCCAGAGAAAAGCGGGTGTGCGGGGCATAACCGTTTTTCCAGGCAATGAGGGTGGACATCCCGATCAGGGAGACCCCGATCAGCAGGCCCGGCAAAATACCGGCAGCAAATAGCCGGCTGATGCTGGCCCCGGTGAGAAATCCGAAGATGATCATGGGGATGGACGGCGGGATCACCACGCCGAGGGAGCCCCCCGAAGCCTGTACTGCGGCTGAAAAATCAGACGGATAGCCCGACCGTTTCATGGCCGGAATCAGCACGGCTCCCACGGCGGCGGCATCTGCGGCGGCTGAGCCCGAGATCCCGGCAAAAAACATGGCGGAGACAATGGATACCGCCGCCAGCCCACCCGGAAGCCATCCGGTGAGGGCATTGGCAAAATCAATGAGCCGCTGGGAAATCCCCCCCTTTTCCATGATGGTTCCGGCATACATGAACAGGGGAACGGCCATGAGATGAAAGGAATCCGTTCCCGCCACCATCCGCTGAATCACCATCATCAGGGAAAAGTCCCCCTGCACCAGAATCGCCATAAGGGATGCCGTTCCGATGGCCACGGCAATGGGGGTATTGATCATGAACAGGAAAAACAGGGACAGAATCAGAATTTCAGTGGTCATCGGTTCTGCCTTCTAAGTCTGCAGCATCCGCATCAGCAGCCAGGGTCTGTACGATAAAGGCCAAAACATGAACAACGAAAATCACGCCGGCCACCGGCACCACTGCCATGAGCACCCATTTGGGCAGGTTCAGGGCCGGGGTAATCTGAAGGCGGACAAACCAGGCAAACTGAACCCCGCTGAAGATCATCACCGAAAACAAGGCCAGTCCGGCCCCGTGGGTGAGCAATGCCGCCCCCTTCTGCCAGACCGGCGGCAGCCTGCGGTAGAGTCCGTCCACCCCGGGGTGGGCCCGGTGGTAATAGGCCACCGTGGCCCCGAGAAAGGTCAGCCACACCAGGATCAGCCGGGCCAGTTCCTCGGACCAGAACAGGGAATGATTCAGCACGTACCGGCAGAAGACCTGTACCGCCACAATCACGGCCATGGTCATTCCCATGGTGCAGACCAAACCCTGAATCCAGCGGTTCACTCCACGGCTGATATTATTTAAAAACGCCAGCATGAAAACAGACAGCCGACCCTACTTCACGGCCTCAAGAATTCTGTTCAGCAAATCCTGAACCCGTTCATCGGCATAGAGATCCATGTTTTTAAGCCCCGCCACTTTGACGCGGAATGCCGCCACATCCGGGGTTTCCACCACCTGCATCCCTTTTTCCTTCAACAGCGCCAGACGGCCGGCGTTTTTCTCCCGGTTGTCACGGCGCTGGAATTGTGCAGCTTCTTTAATGGCAGTCTCAATCATTGCCTGATCCGCTTCCGGCAGTTTATTAAACCAGCGCAGGCTTGCCACATCGATATGGGAAGAGTACACATGCCGGGTCAGGGTCATATGCTTCTGGATCTCATAAAACTTGTACACCTCCATCACCCAGAGGGGGTTTTCCTGCCCGTCGATGACCCCCTGCTCCAGCTCCGTATAAATGGGCCAGGGCATGGGTGTAGGATTAGCTCCAAGGCTCTGCCAGATGGCCTTGTGCAGGGCGGATGACATCACCCGGATCTTCAGACCCGCCACCTGTTCCGGCCCGGTTACCGCCCGGCGGTTGTTGGTCAGATTTCTGAAACCGTTCTCGGAAAAACAAAGTCCCTTGAACCCTGAGGTTTCAAGGCTTTTCAGGATCTCCGCCCCTAACGGCCCGTCAAGGATCTCATCCACCTGTGCATGATCCTTAAACAGAAAGGGATAGTTGATCACCCGGACGATGGGATCAAAGGTATCAAACGGTCCCCCCGTGATCACTCCCATGTGAATGGTACCCATCTGGATCTGCTGTAAGATCTCGGTCTCATTTCCCAGGGAGGCGGAATGATAGATCTTTACCTTATATGCCCCGCCGGATCGTTCTTCAATCAGCGACTTAAACTTCTCCGCCACAATATTCTGGGCAGAACCCGGTTTGGTCACCACCCCCAGTTTAATGGTGGTACTTTTGGCAAAAGCCTGCCCCGCAACAATCATCGACAATACCGTAGCAACGGCAACCCACATATTCCATCTTTTTATCATATCCCCTCCTTCGAAGGTTTTTGAATAATCCACAATCTCATTTTCCCGCTTGCCGAACCGCAATCTGACCTATGTATGCAAACCGCTCCCTTTAGTCAAGCCCCGGGAGGGCAATGCGTTATCAGATTTTTTTGAGAAACAAAACAATTGTTTTGGGAAACGAAAATAAAACGGCTGTTTGAAGCGAATTGCCGTTTCACCGGCCCCAAATCCAACAGGCTATATTAAAATTATAACTGGCCTGTATTCCCTTCTTCGCCCTTAAAAATGAGGGATTGTGAACGTCCTAACCCAAAGAAAACAAACCGAATTCCAATAAAAACAGGTTTATGGCATAGAACATGCAAATTTTCGTAATCAGAGCGCTCAGCCGAATCCAATTTCGTAAAACCCAATTCATAAGGAATCTATCATGAGATTTAATAATTTACCGTTAAAAACAAAAGTATTGATCGGGGGATTGACCCCCCTGGCATTGCTGATCCTAATCGCAGGGGTCACCCTTTTTAATATAAACGCCATGGTGGATTCCAATAAATGGGTGGAACATACCCACAAGGTTCTGGGCCAGGCAAAAAACATCATTGGTTCCGCCGTGGACATGGAAACCGGGATGCGCGGTTATTTGCTGGCCGGAAAAGAAGAATTCCTCGCACCCTATCAGGGTGGAGAAAAGGCAACCTACGCCGCCATCGAATCCCTGCAGCACACAGTGAGTGACAACCCCGGACAGGTGGCCCGCCTCGGTGAGGTTCAGGACGTACTCAAAGCCTGGCAGGAGAACGTGACAGAGCCCACCATCGCACTCCGGCGCAACATTGGTGATGCCGAGACCATGAACGATATGGCAAAGCTTGTGGGGGATGCAAAGGGTAAAGCGTATTTCGACAAATTCAGGGCCCAGATCGCCGAGTTCATCAGCCGGGAAGAAACCCTGATGAAAGAACGGCAGGCCGCGGCCAATGAGGCCATAGGCAAAAATGAGGAACTGGCCCACCAGGTCACCGTGAACAACAACTGGGTGACCCATACCAATAAGGTCATTGCCGTGGCCAATAATATCATTGCCGCCGGGGTGAATATGGAAACCGGTCTGCGGGGATTTCTTCTGGCCGGCAAAGAGGAATTTTTAGAGCCCTATAACAACGGCCGGGAACAATTCAGCCACCTGGTTTCCACCTTGTCCGAAACCGTCAGCGACAACCCGTCCCAGGTGGAACTTCTGGCAGAGATCGACACCACCATCGGCGAATGGATGGCCAATGTCACCGAGCCCATGATCCGCCTGAGACGAACGGTGGACACCGGCGGTGCCACCATGGACCGGATCGCCGCAGAAGTGGCAAAAGCACAGGGGAAAACCTACTTTGACAAGTTCAGAGGCCAGGTGGCCCTGTTTATTGAAAGAGAAGAGGCATTGATGGTCCAGCGCCGGGAAGATGTGGCCACGGCCACCGAAGCGGCCAAGGCGAACCGGCAGTTGATGGCAGACACCACCGGCTGGGTCACCCATACCCAGAATGTCATCGAGAAGGCCAATGAAATCGTGGCTGCGGCCGTGAACATGGAAACCGGGATGCGGGGCTATCTTCTTGCCGGTAAGGAAGATTTCCTCGACCCTTACACCAACGGACTGGCCCGGTTTAATGAACGCGTTGCCGCCCTTTCGGAAACCGTCAGTGATAACCCTGCCCAAGTGGCGCTTCTCGGGGAGGTGAAATCCACCATCGACAGCTGGCAGAAGGATGTTACCGAGCCCCAGATCGCCCTGAGACGAAATATCGGGGATGCCAAAACCATGGATGATATGGCGGATCTCATCGGTGAGGCCAAAGGCAAAACCTATTTTGACAAGTTCAGAACCCTTATGGCGGATTTCAGTAACGAAGAACAGGCCTTAATGGCCCAGCGCCAGGCTGCCAACGAGGCCAGGGTGGGAAACACCATCAAAATAGTTCTGGGGTGCTCTGCCGCCGCCATTCTTCTGGGCCTGCTGCTGAGCCTGGGTGTCACCAGAAGCGTCATGTCCCAGTTGGGCAGTGATCCGGCCGAGATCCAGGATATTGCCAATGAAATCGCCGGGGGTAACCTCGCCGTTCAATTCGACGATCGTAAAGATGTGGGGGTATACGCCAGCATGAAGCACATGAGCCGGAATCTCTCCACCATGTTTGAAGATATCAACAACGGGGTACAGACCCTGACCACCACCTCCGAGGGACTTTCCGTGGTTTCCGAACAGATGGCTTCCGGTGCCGGTCAGACCTCTGCCAAATCAAACAATGTATCTTCCTCCGCCACTGAGATGGCGAGTAATATGAACAGCGTGGCCGCGGCCACGGAACAGACTTCAGCCAATATTCAGATGATTGTTACGGCTGCAGAAGAGATGTCCGCCACCATCAATGAGATTGCCCGGAACACCTCAAAGGGCAGCGAAACCACGGCCTCTGCCGTTAAAAAAGCCGAATATGTTTCCAACAAGGTGGACGAACTGGGCAGAGCAGCCACAGAAATCGGTGCGGTTACCGAAACCATAGCCGATATCTCGGAGCAGACAAATCTGCTGGCACTCAATGCCACCATTGAGGCGGCCAGAGCAGGCGAAGCCGGCAAAGGCTTTACCGTCGTCGCCGGTGAGATCAAGACCCTGGCCCAGCAGACCGCGGAGGCCACCGCAGAGATTAAACGCCGGATCGACGGTGTCCAGACCACCACCAACGAGTCCGTCACCGCCATTAAATCCATCGTTGAGGTCATCAATGAGATTGATTCCATTGTTGCCACCGTGGCCACGGCCATAGAAGAACAGTCCGCCACCACGGGAGAGATCTCCAGCAATGTGAGCCAGGCTGCTGAAGGGGTCCAGGAAGTCAACAACAACGTCAATCAGACCTCCGCATTTGTGGCGGAAGTGACCAGCGATATCGGCCAGGTCAGTGAAGCCACGGATGAAATCAAAACCAGCGGGCTTTCCGTCAAATCCAGCGCCGCCGACCTGGCTGCCCTGGCTAAGGATCTGAACGGTATGATGAGCAGGTTTACCCTGCATTAAAACCTAAACAAGCAAAACTTGCCTTATCCGGGCGGATGCTGACGCATTGCCCGGATAAGGTATTTTTCGTGCCGGCTTGATTTGCGCCCCATCTGTGATAAACATCCACACATGATCTACACCGCAACTTTTTTAGAAGAACCAGCCCCTCTTTCCACATCCTGGGATGAGCCGCCCTGGAACAGAATACAACCCGGCCTCATCCGACACCACATGGGAGAAAAGCCGGTCCATTTGCCAAAGGCTGAGTTCAAACTGGCCTACGACACGGATGCCCTGCATCTGAAATTCAGGGTGGCAGACCGTTATGTGCTGGCCAGGGCCAAAGAAGATCAGGGAGACGTGTGGAAGGACAGTTGCGTTGAATTATTCTTTACACCGGGGACGGATATCTCCCCGGGGTATTTCAACCTGGAAATGAACTGCGGCGGCACCATGCTCTTTCATTTCCAGGAACGTCCCAGAAAGGACAAAGTCATTATCGGAGATGACGACTGCCGGCGCATTGAACGGGTCCACGCCATGCCTAAATTTATTGATCCCGAGATCACAGATGAAGTGACCTGGACGGTGGGCTATCGGTTGCCCGTTGCCCTTCTGGAAAAATACTGCCCGGTGATCCGGCCGCGTCCCGGTGTTATCTGGCGGGCCAACTTTTATAAATGTGCGGATGAAAGTTCCCATCCCCACTGGTTGACCTGGGCCGGGGTGGACCGCCCCAGGCCGGATTTTCACCGGCCGGAATTCTTCGGACAGGTGGAATTCAAATAAGCCAACAAAGTTGAAGCGCCCAACGACAATTCATCAAAAAAGCGAAAAACAACTGCCAAGTAACCTGGCACCATCTTCCCAAAACCCTTTAAATTAAGCCTATCCACCTCCGGCACGTCCCTTGCTTTTCTCTATGGTCAGGGAGAACAACAGACCGCAGAAAAAAGGAGGGAGTCATGGCGGAATCAAAATTCGATAAGATCATGAACATGAAAAAGAATGTAAACACTGACAGCCAAACCACGGTTTCCAGAGAAAACAAAGCGGTCTCTATGGAAGACCTGTGGGAAAAAGAAAGGGCAAAGACGGCATCCGAATTCGACACGGAGGCGCTCTGGTAAAAAAACGCCTGCCCTCAGTTTTCTTTTATCAACATCTTTCTCATGTAGTACTTTGCCTGGTCACCGCAAAACTGCGGCAGGGTTCCGAAAATCTCATACCCCAAACGCTCATAAAATCCCGGATTCTGGAAGGAATAGGTGTAAAGATAAATCCCTGCACAGGAGGTTTTCCAAGCTAATTCTTCCGCACCGCTTAATAACCGCTGGCCGATACCCTGCCCCCGATATTCAGCCCTGACCCAAAGGCTTGCCAGATAGAACCAGTTGCCGCCGATCACCCCGTGGAGACCTGCTGTCAAGTCACCTGATTCATCGGTTGTCTTCAGGATGACATTTTCATAGGCGTACCCCTGAATCCTTTCCCGGTTGTAGTCCATCAGCTCCCCTTCCAGGAAATCGATGACGCCAGCATCCGGGGCTGCCTCTCTCTCAATATGGACCTTCATACCTTGCCTTTCCCGTTATTTTTTACTATAGCCGGGCCATGTACCGCGCATTAACCATAGGTTTTTTTATTCTCTGCCTCTTTTTCATCACCCCGGCGAACGGTACGGATCGAGAGCAGTACCTCATCGACGGCCGGACCGTGCTTATGTACAAGACCATCAACTGGTGGTACACCTGCCTTGAAGCAGACACGGAGTGGCTGTGCGGCCGGCCGGTGACCTTCCGCAGTCCTATGGGGCTGATTGCCAGGGATGCTCCTGAAGGCCTGGATATCTCCATCCCCGAGGGTACAGCCGATCTTATTGCCCTTTCGCCGGCAGAGGCTTCGACGGATAACGAACCGATGCACCGTTTTAAATTGATATGGCACCATCCGGAAGTTTTCCCGGATGCACGGCAACTCCCTCCCAGTCTCACCGGCCGGCAACTCACAAACGGCCGTATACCTCTCCGACGGCTGACAGCAGCGGAGAAAACCCGTCTGCAGGACATCATCCCATTGATGGGTATTGAAATCCGGGGCAAAATTACGGGGCTTGCGGACAACCGGATTACCCTGTATCCCATGCAGGCGGCAGCGCCTGGCGTGGAACGCCGTTGCCCCTATGAACCCGCTCCCATCGTTTTCCTGATCACCCGATTCGGAGAAGCTGTGGCCAGGTACGAGATGACACCGGAATAACCCGTTACTGCCGGGGCAGATTGGCCAATAGAAACCGGATGGTGTTTCCCCCCATCACCCTTGAAATCCGTTCCTCTGAAAATCCCAAGGCCTTAAGCTCCCGGGTCAGCACAGCCAATTCAGAAGTGTCGAACATCGTGGTGACGGCGCCGTCAAAATCAGAGCCCAGGCTGACATGGTCTTCTCCCACCAGGTCCACGGCATAGGCAATTGCCCCGGCAACACCTTTGGGGGTAATATCACCCACGGCTGCCCGCCAATAGCCGACACCGATGAGGCCGCCCTTGGCCGCAATCCGCTTCATTAAATTGTCCGAAATATTGCGGGGGCTTTTGAAATGACCGGCACAGCCCGTATGGGAAATGATCTGGGGCCGGTTGCTCAGTTCCAGAATCTCCTCAACAGCCCTTGGGGAAGAATGGGCCAGGTCTATAATAACGGATCGCCGGTCCAGCTCCCTGACAACCTCCCTGCCGAACTGGGTCAGGCCGGCCCCGGATACCCCGTGAAGAGAGCCCCCGGTTTCATTGTCAAAGAAATGATGAAGACCCATCAACCGGTACCCGGCGTCGTAAAAGCCGGCGATATTATCAAACCGGCCTTCAAGGGCATGAAGCCCCTCGATCCCAAGCAGTCCTGCCACAGGCCCCACCGCACCAGATTTACGGGCGCGTTCCCTTTCCTTGAGCACCTGTTCAAGATCAGCGGCGGTTTTCACCACCCGGAAACGGTCCGGCACCCTGTCAGCGGTGTCGTGGAGTTTTTCAGCCTGGTAAATGGCCCGGGCGGAAAGACTGGTCCAGGTGGAAACCGGCCAGAGTTGCGCCACGGCCAGCAGGGTAATGTTATCAAAGCTGTCCGTATTCGACTCGTAATTCTGACCGCGGGGGGATTTGGTAACGGCGGTGAATACCTGGAGGGCAACATTGCCCCGGATCAGCCGGGGGATGTCCACATGACCGAAACGATTCTCAACCGTCAGATCCCTTGCACAGAGGGTGCTGTCACAGTGAAGGTCAGCGATGGTCAGCCCCCGGTGGAGCGCCTGGATATCCGCCGGTATCTTATAAGGCACATGGGGGACCACCTTGTTCATGGACTGCTCAAGTTTAGGATGACCCACCAGGACCAGCAGGGTGTAGAGAAGGACGACAACGATACTCAACGCGATACTCAGTTTTACGGGACGCTTCATTTTTCTGTCCTTTTGGCAGTTTCTTTTTGGCGATTCCTGTGTTATGACCCTCTTGTCTTTACAATTTACGGTCCACACAAGGCCGAATATCACAGATCAATTAAAAATGGGACAGATAATCATGAACGAAAACATGTCGCTGAAACGATTTGCTTGTATACTGGCAGGACTGGGCATGCTGTTGCTGCCGGTATTGGGAACTGCGGGAGAAGGCAGGGAAACCATGTCTCTTTACGGCGGAAAAAGCGGTCCTGTGGCTTTCAATCACCATCTCCACCAGACTGTGGTGGAAGACTGCAGCGTCTGCCATAAGGATTTCCCCCAGGAGGAAGGCGCCCTTGAAGCCACCAAAAAATCCGGTGCACTGAAGAAAAAACAGGTGATGAATAAAACCTGCGTCAAGTGCCACAGGGCAAAGAAAAAAGCCGGTGAGAAAACCGGGCCGGTGAGCTGTAAAAAATGCCATAAGAAATAACGGCGGAAAACCTCCACCATGAAATTTATCCTGTCGCCCACAAAAACCATGGAGATTCCCGTATCCGGATCAGATGCCGACGCGCTCAACGGAGTCACCCTGACCCCACCGGCATTTGAACCGGATGCCGATCGATTGATGGGCCAACTTTCACCTCTGGACACGGATGCCGTGGGTAAGCTGTTTAAAACCGGCGAGGCCCTCACCCGTAAAACCTGGGAACAGATCCGGAATTTCAGCAGTGCCGAAACAGGCCCCTCAATTTTTGCCTTCCGGGGAGAGGCATTCAAAACCCTTGCACCGGAGGATTTCACCGCCGATCAGCTGGTTTTCGCCCAGTCCGGGATGCGAATTTTATCCGGACTCTACGGGGTGCTCCGCCCCCTGGACCGGATCAAACCGTACCGGCTGGATGTGGGAACCCCGCTGAAGGTGGACGGGCAATCCCTGAAAACCTTCTGGCGCTCCAGGTTAATGCCCTATTTTGAAGACTTCCTGGCCCCGGATGACATGCTCATCAACCTGGCGTCCGGGGAATACAGCAGCATTCTTGCTGCATCGCCTCTGAAGTCAAGATTAGTCACTGTCCAGTTCAGGGAGAGGGCCGGCGGCACCCTTAAGAACATCGCCGTCAGAGCAAAACAGGCCAGAGGGGCCTTTGCCCGGGAAATCATCCGCAAAGGGTTCTCCTCCCACGGTGATCTGAAAGCTGCATCCATCGACGGTTATGTGTATGCAGAAGATTTATCGTCAGAAATGGAGTGGTTTTTCGTACGCCCCAAAGCCTAATCGCCATAAAATAAGAATCAGGAGCTCACGAAACCTGCGCCAAATGCACGGTTCCGACCGTTTCTCTTGGCCTTGTACAGGGCCGTATCCGATTGGGCCAGCAGCCCCATATCAGAATCATTTTCTTCGGGAATCACGGCCCCTACCCCAAGGCTGAGGGTGACGCAGGAATTCACCTCCGAAGCCTCATGTTCAACCCCCAGAGAAAGCACACGCCGCCGAATGGTCTCAGCCACGGAAAGGGCTTTTTTGGCATCGGTTTCCGGCAGGATCACGCCGAATTCCTCTCCACCGTACCGGGCAGCCAAGCCACCGGCCTCTCCGGCGCAATCATCAATGGCCCTGGCCACCTTTATCAGGCATTCATCTCCCACCTGGTGACCGTAGGTATCATTATATTTCTTGAAAAAGTCGATATCGCAGAGAATCACGGAAATCGGCAGTTGCTCTTTTTTATGCCGGCGCCATTCCATACTCAGGTGGGAATCAAACTGGCGGCGGTTGGCAATCTGGGTGAGACCGTCGATAACAGAGAGTCGCATCAATTCTTCGTTTGCCTTCTGGAGGGCCTTCTCGGCCCGGATGGTATCGCCGATTTCAATGGCGTATCCGTTGAATCCGTCCACTCGCCCGCTTGTATCCCGGGTGACCATGGCATAGCACTGGGTCCAGACAAAGCTGCCGTCCCGCCGCCTCAGGCGGCAGCGAAACCGCGTTATCCGCTCGGCCTCCATGAGGATGAACATGAACTCCTCGGCCTTGCGCTCATCGTAAAAGACCTGGCCGATGAAATCCTTTACCAGATGAACCGCTTTATCCGAGCTTTCATAACCCAGCATCCATGCGAATTCTGAGTTCGCCATAATCAGGTTGCCTGCAAGACTGGCGTGAAAGATACCGATGGGGGCAAACCCGAGAATATCTTCCATGGACTGGCCTTTGGCATTGAGACGGGATTCCCGTGCCCGGGTCTTCACCACATCCCTGATCAGCAGGGCAATGCCGTCCTTGATGCCGGAAGAACCAATGATCGGCGTAAAGCGTATCCGGCAGGACATCTGGCGATCCCTGCACCCCAGGGTCACACTGCAGGCACCTTCTTCCGATTTCAGCAAATTGATGGTTTGGGCATCAATATCCAGCACCCGGTTCAGATGCCGCCCCAGCACATCATCCTCGGACAATCCGAACTGGGCCTCCGCCCCTTTGTTCCAGTATCGGGTCCGCAACTCCGCATCGGTCTCAATATAGGCGAGACCGGCCTCATTCACCAGGTATCCCAGGGTCAGCCCGCGGTGATTGCGATGGGTCTCTGTCATAGTCTTCGTCTACGCCTTCTCGGCACCCTTATTTTCAGATCTGGTTGGTATTATTCTGAGTTCAGCTGCAGGTCCGCCGATATGAAACCCTTGAGAATACGCTGCGCCGGACGACTGTACCTGAAACTGAATCTCCTCCGATGAAACATATTCTGCTACGGGATCAATGTCCAGCTTTTTTGCAAAAGAGATGATGCCCCATACAATTATTGTGGCATCCCACAGGTGAATAAGCGATTCGGAAGCCCGGGTTTATATCCGCCATACACAAAGGCCATTTTCATTCCCTGAGAAACATGTTAGAACGCCCTGAAACAATGGGAGCCAAAGAATGGAAACCACGCACTACCCCATAATTGAAGACTGCACCACCATGTCCCAGGTGACGGATTGCAGCATTGATCTTGTCGTCACCTCCCCACCCTATCCCATGATCCAGATGTGGGACAGCGGTTTCACCCAGGCTGTACCGGAAATCGGGGATCTACTTGCCACAGGTAAGGGAACAGCGGCCTTCGAAGCCATGCATCAGGTTCTTGATCCGGTGTGGGCCGAGTGTTTCAGGGTACTCAAGCCCGGTGGGTTTGCCTGTATCAACATCGGGGATGCCACCCGGACCCTGGCAGACCATTTTGCCCTCTACCCCAATCATGCGCGTATCATTTCCGCCACCCAGGCCCTGGGGTTTACCGTTTTGCCCTGCATCCTCTGGCGCAAGCAGACCAATGCCCCCAATAAATACATGGGCTCCGGCATGCTGCCGGCAGGGGCCTACGTCACCCTGGAGCATGAGTATATCCTGATCCTTCGAAAGGGCGGGAAAAGACAATTCACCTCCCAGACGGAAAGGAAACTGCGCCAGGAAAGCGCCCTGTTCTGGGAAGAGAGAAACACCTGGTTTTCAGACATCTGGCTGGATCTCAAGGGCAGCCGCCAACGCCTGAACCAAAAATCGGATCTCAAGGCCGACCGGAAAAGAAGCGGCGCCTTTCCCTTTGACTTGGCCGCACGTCTCATCGCCATGTATTCCCTCAAAGGGGACAGGGTGCTGGACCCCTTTCTTGGCACCGGCACCACCATTGCCGCCGCCATGGCGCTGGGCAGGCATTCCACGGGATATGAAAAAGACCCCGGCCTCGCCCCGGCCATTGCTGCCGCCGCAGAAACCGCCGTTGCCGAGGGTAAACGGCTGGCCCACCAGAGACTGGTCCGTCACCTGACCTTTGTGCTGGACCGCATGGACACCAAGGGGCCGTTGAAGCACCGGAACACCCATTACGGCTTTCCGGTGATGACTGCCCAGGAAAAAAATCTGGTGCTCAATGATCCCGTTGCCATTCACCAATCCGAACAGACACCGTTTACCGTGACCTATGCTACAGATCCCCAGGACTGGTTCTGCCGGGACTGGGAAGATATTCTTTCGGGTGAGGGTGCTGAACTTTTGATTTCCTCACTGACGCAGGGTTAGTCCGGGGTTTACGAAACCGTCAAAGCTTGCAGCCATCCTCGCTGCCTGCAGGGGAAATAATTGACAAATGAATTATTTGGGCTAGAATAACTGGCAGCATACATACGATCCAACCGAAGGAGACCATAATGAAAGTTCTTTGCTTACAAGGCAGTGCCAGAAAAAAAGGAAACACCGCACACGTCCTGGGCTGGGTGGAGGAAGAAATCGCCCGCCTGGGTCACGAGGTGGAAACCATCTGTCTCAGCAATAAAAATCTGAACGGATGCAAGGGCTGCGCTGCCTGTAAAGAAAAACCGGATGAGGTGGGATGTACCCAGAAAGACGATATTCCTGAAATCCTGGGAAAAATGGTCAATGCCCAGGCCGTGGTATTTGCTTCACCGCTTTACTTCTGGGGTGTCACCGCCCAGCTCAAGGCCATCATTGACAGATCCTACAGCCTCTATACCCGGTACCACGACCCCAACCATGCCTCTCTGGTGGAAGGCCAGCGCCAGGCGCTGCTGGTGACCGGCGGTGGCGGCTGGGACAACAATGCGGCGGAAACATTCACCGCCTTTTCCAGGATTCAAAAGCCTCACAAGGCCGTCCATGCCGGCGAACTATACGTGGGGGGATGCACCACCCCCGGCGCCCTTGGCGAAGCGGAAAAAACCAGGGCCATTGAATTTGCCCGGAAAATTGTCGGCTAACCCCAACCCTTAAGGAGTGTTCTCCATGAAAAAAACAATGACGGCCATACTTGCCCTCCTGTTCTGTATCATCTTGGGCATGCCTGCTTTCGCAGATTCTTACACCGGTGCCATTTCGGTGTTCAAAAAATCCGAGGCGGTTCAGCCCTTTTTCAAAAATGCATACGGTTATGCGGTTTTTCCCACTGTGGGTAAGGGAGGCATCGGTCTCGGCGGCGCATATGGAAAAGGCCAGGCATACAAACACGGCAAACTCACCGGCAAGGTGACCCTCGCCAAAGTATCCGTTGGATTCCAACTCGGTGGTCAGGCGTTTTCCCAGATCATCTTCTTTCAGGACAAACGGGCCTATGACGAATTCACAGGGGGCAGTTTTGAATTTGACGCCTCTGCCTCCGCCGTTGCCATTACCGCAGGGGCCCAGGCCAAAGTGGGCACCGAAGGGGGCACCGCAGGGGCCAGTGCAGGACCGGCCACCGGCACCCAGGCGCACACCCGTTACTACAAGGGTATGGCCGTTTTTGTCCACGCAAAGGGCGGCTTGATGTACGAAGCGGCCATCGGCGGCCAGAAATTTACCTTTACCCCGCTCTAAACCCTGCCATTAACGTCACGGGCCCGGCCGATACCGTTCCCGGCTCAGGTTCAGGGCCATGACAATTAAGGATACGCGCGGATGAACGACAGCCTGATCTATCTGCTGGTATTCCACCTGGGCACCATTGTGGTGGATATTCTGGTGCTCAGCGCCCTGGGTCACATGGTGTACCAGCGCAGAGAGCCCACCAGCATGATTGCCTGGTTGCTGGCCATCGTATTGCTGCCCTATTTTGCCGTTCCCCTTTACTTTATATTCAGAAGCCGGAAACTGAAACGGCGCAGGAAATCCCAGTTCAGGCTGGCGTTTCTGGGGGAGGTGCCCGAGGAGGAGGCCACCGATCTCGACCTGATTCTCCGGAGCAACGGGATTGCCGGCGCCACCCGGGGCAACACCTTTCAATTGTACACCGACGGCATGCGCGCCTATGATGCGGTGATGGACCAGATCCGGCGTGCCCACACCCGGATCTATATCTCCACCTATGTGTTCAGTTCCGATGAGGTGGCCCGGGAAATCCTTGCCGCCCTCACCCTCAAAGCCTCCCAGGGTGTTGATGTCCGGCTGCTCATCGATACCATCGGCTCGCTACCCCTCTATCTGCGGCAATGGCCGTTGCGCAAGCTGAAAAAAGCCGGCGGCTGTGTGGCATTTTACATGCCCCTGCTCGCCCGGCCTTTTCAGAACTACATCAACCTGAGAAATCATCGAAAAATTTTCCTCTTCGACGACACCCGGGTCATGGCCGGCGGGATGAACCTGTCCAAAGAATATCTGGGACCCTCCCCCATCAAAAACCGGTGGGTGGATATTCTCTTCACCATCCAGGGCCCGGCGGTTTTCCACTATCTGGAAATCTTCACCCAGGATTGGAACCACGCCTCCGATTGCCCGCTGAAACCGCCGGAACATATGGCGGAAGCCGATGGCGACACCGGCATCCAGGTGGTTCCATCAGGGCCGGATATCGCCACGGATGCCCTTTACGAAGCGCTGCTCTCCGGTATATTCTCCGCCCGGGAGCGGATATGGATCGTCACCCCCTATTTTGTGCCGGACAAAAGCCTGCTCCAGGCCCTGATCATCGCCCGGCACCGGGGGGTGGACGTGCGCCTGATCACACCGGCCAGCTCCAATCATACCATCGCAGACCTTGGCCGCTCTTCATTTATGCGGGATCTGCTCCGCCAGGGTATCGACGTATACCTCTATCAAGGCGGTATGATTCACGCCAAGGCCATTCTTGTTGACCAACGGGGCATGATGATGGGCTCTGCCAACATTGACCAGCGCAGCCTCTTTCTCAACTACGAGGTGGTCAGCTTTATCTATTCGGAAAAGGCCATCGCCGAATGCGAGGCCTGGATGAAGAAACTCCTGGCACGGTGCCAGGGCAAAATGACGGCCGCCGGCAGATGGCGTCGCATGGGCGAAAACCTCATGAGAATCTTTGCCCCCCTGTTATAACCATGCTGATACCCAACTCCCCCCTGATCCAGTCTCCGGTGTTTTTTGAAAACGCGGTCATTCCCGACGATTTCGGCCTGCTGTGCTGGAATATCCATAAGGAAAACCTCAAACCCGGTTTTCTGAACCAGATCCGCACCTGGAAAAAGGACCATAGCCTGGACCTGCTGCTTCTCCAGGAGGCGCGGTTTTCCGATCGTCTTACCTCATTGGGCGGTTTCCCCTTTGTGGCAGCGGCCAACCTCCGGCTGCCCTTTGATTATTCCGGTGTGATCACTGCGGCCAACGCAGACCCGAAGACAAGCCGCTACCATATGACCCAGGCCAAAGAACCCTTGATTTTCACCCCGAAAAACGCCCTGATCACCCTCTACCATTTCAATGACAGGTCCTCACTGATGGTGATAAACCTCCACGCCATCAACTTTAAGTCCCTTGCCTGGTATCAATGGGAACTGGCCAGGCTTTTCGATATTATCAGGGCACACAGAGGGGCCATGATCCTGGCCGGGGATTTCAACTGCTGGCGGAAATCCAGGATCAAAATCCTGGATTATTTCACAGATTCCCTGGCCCTGGATTATGCCCTGCCCCGGGATGAAACATATGTCAAAAAATGGTTTGGATTCCATCTGGATCGGGTATACACCCGGGGATTGGTGGTAAAGGATATCCACGCAGTAAACTGCAAAAATTTTTCCGACCACAACCCGCTCATTGCCATGCTGGAACGGCCTTCATAAGATCTGCAGCCTTTATTTTCAGAGTTCTTGTGCAACTGCACCAAAACAGTTGACAAAAATAATTATGTCGACATATGTTGCAGCCATGAAAAACCGGAATCTGACAAACCGTGTTTACCATGATGTCCGGAATCGCATATTAAATTTTCAACTCTTGCCCGGGGCCAAGGTTTCTGACAAGGACATTGCCCAACAAATGGGTATCAGCCGTTCTCCGGTGAGGCAAGCGCTATTCCGGCTGGCGGAACAGGGCCTGCTGCAAACCCGTCCGAATAAGGGATTTGTTGTAAAAGTCTATTCACCTGAGGAGCTTCAAGACCTGTTTGTTTTCCGGGAGGCCATGGAGGTCAAAGCCATTGACCTTGCTGTTAAAAAGCTTACGGACCGGGATATTGACCGGTTGAACCGGCAGGTCGACACTTATCTTGTATCCATTGGTAAAAATGACATCTGGAAGCTGAATCAAATGGACCGGGCCATCCACGCCACCCT
>JAKSBB010000684.1 GCA_022361315.1 Desulfobacterales bacterium | reverse complement strand
CTGGACAAACAGCGGCTGGAGAGCGGATTGCAGAGTCTTATGATTTACGGGTTTCTCAAGCCCCTGTCCGTGTCGGAAACCGCTCTTCTGGGGGACCTGTTTCTCTCCTGTGATATCCCCCTGGAAGCGGCCCGGTACTATGAAGACTGGATCAAAAAGAAACAGGAAGGCGAAAGCACCCGGACCGCCGAGAATACGGAAGGCATCCGTAAAAAGATACTCCGGATCGCTAATGCCTACCGGCAGGGGGGGCAGACGGATAAGGCCCTGTCCTGGGCCGACAGGGGGATTGAGCTGAAGCGGGGGCCGGAGCTGCTCCGCCTTAAGGCAGACCTGCTCTACCAGGAAAAACGGTACCGTGACGCGGCAACAGCGTACGGGCAACTGGCAGAATTTAAATCCCACCGGGGACTGGCCTGTCTGATGATGGGCTATGCGGCCTGGAGCCGGGGTGACATGAAAACAGCGGCCGAGGCTTTTGAAAGGGCCGTCACGTTCCCCAGGCAAAAACCGGCAGCATCAAGCGCACTTGCTGAAGTTCAGAAAGCAAGTGCTCGGCACGCGGGATTGGCAACGGTTCAGTCTTCGGCATATTGATTTGAATAGATTCTGATCTTTTCTGCCAACCGTGCGGAAAGATACGGGCTGGCCTCCCCCAGGGTGTCCAGAATCAGCCGGGATTCCTCACGATAGCGTTTTATCCTGGAGGCGTCCCAGTGGGCCGGCGGGGGCTGGAGGTTGGCGATCCGGTCACAGAGTTTGACCATCCGGATTTCCTTGGGCTGGCGGCGGATTCGCTTCAGGCTGTCCGCCATCTGTTCGTCTTTGGTGGGCAGGTTCTCATTTTTGGTCAGGGCCGATACCCCGTCCGCCACTTCAGGGCCGAAGGCGGTGCTGATATCTTCAAATGTACGTGGGGTATCTTCAATCACGTCGTGGAGAACGGCGCATAGGATGAGAAGATCCGGCGCTTTGACCGCTTCCTGGGTTGTCACTGCCATGGCTTCCGTTGAAACCAGGCCGATGTGCCAGAGATAGGACATTTCCGTTCCTGTAACGGTCTGTCCGGCGTGGGCTTCAGCGGCAAAGCCCCAGGCACGGATATATTCATCCTGATTCCAGAGTGTCATGGGAATCCCTTGTTGCTAATCCCTGTTGCTAATCATAGAACCCTTCAATGAGAATTTCCGGTGGCTCTCCGGCTGAGGGCGGCTGCTCTGTGAATTTGACGCCGAACATATTCTGGTCAACGGTGAGTCTGGTTTGTTTTCCCTTGATCACCGTGCCCCGGGCCACCTGATTTTTAACCCGGATGGCGGGGGGGACCGGCTGGGATTCGTGGATCTGACCCAGGAGGAAGGTGTCCTTTCTGATCTCCAGCTTTTTGATCAATTCTTCCATTTTTTTGATTTCGGGGGCATTGGCTTTGATCCGCTCTTCGAGTTGCCGTTGCTTCTCTTCGTATTCCCGGTGGTATCTGCGGGTGGCACTGACCGCCGCCCGGTACATGCCGTACTTGATGTCCGCCTGTTCCCCGGCATGGGACTCAAGGGCGGCCGTATCCATGTCGCGGGTCTCTTCTATAAATTCTTTTTTGAAATCTGCGAGTACCTGCCCGGAGTCATCCGGCATTTCACCCAGCTCCGGCCATTTCCCCGGGTTCTTTTTGGCCGCCAGCAGTTTGTCCGACAATGAAGTGAGACTCGCCAGGGGTTTACACCGGCAGAGGTTGACGACATATTTCAAAAAGGTCTGTTGCTGGAGATAGACGTCTTTGATTTCCAGTTTTTGCCGGAGCCATTCGCCAAGTTCTGCCGCTTCATCCGAGCACATCAGCCGGTTCAGCTCATCCTGACGGGTCTGGATCAGGATATCCATGCCTTCCGCTTTAAGATTCGGTACTTTCCCGGTCTGGAGAATACAGGGGCGGGGACCCTGGTTCAACACGTTTTTCACCGTAATATCCTGGTAGGCCTGGACCGCTGTGGCACTCAGGTCCGCCCCCGGGGCCTTGAGATTTTTTCCGGTGATCAATATGGCATTGGAAATGGTTTTACCGGCCAGGATCTCTCCTTCCGCCTTAAGTTTTGCCGGTTCCGCAGATTCATCGGCATGCCCCGGCCCGATATTACCTTTGACGATGATATCATCTGCAGCAGAGACCTGGCCGAGAATATCTCCCGACACCTCAAGTTTGTGGCAGCGAATCCGGCCGTTTTTCAGCACGGAACCTTCCAGTTTGAGATGGGCGCCCTCATAGGTTTCTCCCAGGTCCGTATCAACGGATCCGGTGTGATGGCGGACAGGGATGGTAATCTTCCTGGGTTTGACGAAAAGAGTCCGCCCCTTATAGAGGAGGGCGATACCGTCGTGTTCCGCAAGATAAAGATCCTCTTCTCTGATCACCCCTTCACCGCAGTTGAGAATGACGGACTTGGGGACAGGTGCTGGAATTGAAAATCCGCTCACATCCTTGCCCGGTATGCCGGGCTGGGCAGGAACGATCCGGGCCAGGGCATCTCCCTTTTTAACCATGGGCAATACGTTGGGATCCTGATTTTCTTCGGCGGGCTGAAACTCTGCGTCAAAAAAGAACTCCAGCCAGCTGTCCCGGCCTCTTTCCGGAGGTGCGCCCCTGGCGATAATGATTTCATCGCCGATGTCCCTGGCTTTAAGAAATGCGTCAATCTCTTCGTCCGGACAAAGGCCATAGCTGATACCGACGGTGGTCAGCCACCGTTTCAGGTCCCGGACACTGATGTGCTCAAATCCGTGCTTGGACCTGGAAAGCGCCGCTTCCAGTTTACTGCGGGAAAACCGATAGGTGAACAACGAGGCCAGCCGTTTGTTAATCTGGGTTTCCGAATTATATTGTTCCAGGGCTTTTTCCAGGGAGAGCCGGTTTTTTTCAAGAATTCTCTGGATTTTGAGTATCCGGTTCAGGACTTCTTCGGGCAGGTTGTACATCTCTTTGAGGATCAGCCCAAGGTATCTGCGTTCTTTGCCCTGATCAACTTCTGTTTTCTGCTGCCGGAGTGCCTGGTTGAGCTGGTCGATGTTGACAAAGCCCTTTTTTACGGCGATGGCACCGAACCGCATGTTCATGTTGAGTCTTTCGATCTCGGTGGCAGCAATATCATTCAGGGTTTCCGAAAGCAGCTCGTCTTTGATCCGGTCCTGGGTCAGTAAGATGGCGGCCTTGTCCGCCCGGGTGATTTCCTGGTTTTCCAGAAGAATATCACCGATGAGTTTGCTCTTGCTGGTTTCCTTGAAAATGGTGCTTTGAATATCCAGGGCCCGCTGTACACTGTCCGGATCAATCAACCGGTTGGCCACCCCCAGTTCGCCGAATTTTTTATCCAGCATCTTCATTTCAAGGTGATCCCGGACGGCAAAGAGAAAGGTTTGCCCTTCTTCTGACAATACATCCGTGTCCCGGAACAGGTCTGAAACCGTATAGCCGGGGAAGGTGCGCCGTTTTTCGGCGAAGGTTTCCATCAGGACGCTTTCCTGAT
>JAKSBB010000557.1 GCA_022361315.1 Desulfobacterales bacterium | reverse complement strand
CCCATGAGAAAGATGAGGTCCTGGAAAATCTGGTGTCCACCTTTCTGGACAATACCGGGCAGTATGTGGCCAAGCCGCAGTTTCCGGAGAAACTGGTACTTAAGGAGTACAGGGATCGAATCGATAAATAAAATTTAACAATATTTGAAAGATTATGAATTTGACTTAGGGGTACGCCCTTCATATCTTTTTTTCATACCGATCCGGACCTGGCCAAAGGACCGGATCACTCATTTTGAATTAAAGGAAGTGAGGGTGATATGCAGTTATCAATGGGTCAAAAAGTCCGTACACTCAACGGGCTGTTTTTTATTCTTCTGTTTGCGGCAACCGCGCGGTATCTCGCCGGCTTTTCCATTTTTACCCACCTGGGCATCTCTCCGCTGATCATCGGTATTCTCATCGGCATGATTTATGGGAATACCCTGAGGGGGGAGTTCCCTGCCCAGTGGATGCCAGGGGTATTGTTTTCCAGCCGGATTCTGCTCCGGGTGGGCATCGTGCTTTACGGATTCCAGATCACGCTGCAGGATGTCCTGGCTGTGGGACCTGCGGGGATGGGCGTGAGTATCAGTATCGTGGTGTCTACATTTATCGCCGGATCCTGGATCGGGGTAAAGTGGCTGAAACTGGACCTTCATACCGCCATGCTGACGTCAGTGGGTACTGCGGTGTGTGTGGCGGCGGCTGTGCTGGCCACAGAACCTCTGCTCAAGTCGGAACCCCATAAAAGCGCCATTGCGGTGTCCACGGTGGTGCTGTTTGGGACCCTGTCCATGTTTGCCTATCCGCTGCTGTATGCCGCCGGGGTGTTTGGGCTTTCACCAGGAGATTTCGGTATCTACATCGGCGGAACCATCCACGAAGTGGCCCATGCCGTGGCCGCCGGAAACGGGGTGTCGGCAGAGACGGCCAATACCGCTGTCATCGTTAAAATGATCCGGGTGATGATGATTGCTCCCCTGCTGGTCCTGGTCAGCCTCTGGCTGGGAAAACAGGCCGGAGATACGGCCGAAGGTCGGCGCAGGGTGATCTCTGTCCCCTGGTTTGCCCTGGCATTTATCGGTGTGGTGCTGATCCACTCCCTGAACGCTGTGCCTGAATGGGTCGTATCATTCGGTAATGAAACCGGTCAGTTCCTGCTGACCATGGCCATGTGCGCTCTGGGCATGGAGAGCAACCTGAGCAAGTTCAAAGGGGTGGGGTTGGCCCCTGTCTATCTGGCATTTATCCTTTTTATATGGGTGTCCTGCGGTGGGTATCTGCTCACCCGGGCAATGACTCTGATATTTTAAGTGCAACAATCTCATCGCGGTTTAAAAAAAGAGTTGTTTTCCGGGGCCGAAGTGTCCGATGATAGACGCAACGCATGTCGACACAACGGAGGACAGGATAAGGGGTGGGTAACCACATAAGAATACGGGATGAGCTTCCTTTTCGCAGGACGGTTTCGCTATGGGTTCTGTGGCTGTTGATCACTGCCCCGTTCGGGCTAACCCACGCCGATATTTATAAGTATATTGATTCGGAAGGGGTGGTTCACTTTACAAACACCCCCACCTCGAATGATTTCCGGCTTTATATCCGGGAGGGCGGGGATAAACGACGCCCCGGCTACAGCACTGCCCCGGGTACCTATGATGCTATTATCCGGCGGGCGGGGAAACGTTACGGGGTCGATGCCGCCCTGATTAAAGCGGTGATCCAGGCCGAGTCCAACTTCAACCCCCGGGCCGTTTCAAGAATGGGCGCCCGGGGGCTGATGCAGATCATGCCGGAAAACGATGCCGCCCTCAACATTTCAGATCCCTTTGATCCCTCCCAGAACATCATGGGCGGCACCCGCTACCTGAAAGAGATGCTCACCCGGTACAATAAAAAGCTGCCCCTGGCCCTGGCCGCCTATAATGCGGGGCCTACGGCAGTTGACCGCTACCACCGGATTCCGCCGTTCAGGGAGACCCAGGCTTACGTGGAGAAGGTGATGGCCCTGTACAGCCGGTATAAAAAGGGGTAGCGATAGTTAGCAATAACATTTGATAAAATCCAGAAGCTTATCCTTTAGTTCCGGACGTTCAAGCGCATATGCCAGGTTGGCCATCTGAAAGCCGGCCTTGTCTCCGCAGTCAAACCGGGTGCCTTCAAATTTGTAACCAAAGATGGGCTGTTCCTTGAGCAGTGCCCGCATGGCATCGGTGAGCTGGATTTCTCCACCGGCCCCTTTCTCTTTCTTTCCCAGATGATTCCAGATTTTCGGGGTGAGGATGTATCTGCCCACGATGGCCAGGTTGGAGGGGGCTTCTTCCGGGGCAGGTTTTTCAATCATATCGTTGATCCGGACCATTTTGTCTTCCAGAGGGCCGGCATCCAGAATACCGTATTTGTCTGTCTGGTCCTTATCCACTTCCATGACGGCAGCAATGGAGGCACGGAACCGGTCGAAATGGTCAACCATTTCACTGAGAACGGGTTTGCCTTCTGTCTTGATCATATCGTCAGCAAGGAGGACGGCGAAAGGTTCATCTCCCACAATATCCCTGGCACACCAGATGGCATGACCCAATCCAAGAGGTTCGTGCTGGCGGGTGTATACGATGGTACCTGTTCTGGGGACCAGTTCCTGAATCTGTTTGAGCAGATCCGTTTTTCCTTTGCTCTCAAGGTTTGATTCAATTTCAACACTTCGATCAAAATGGTCTTCAAGGGCTTTTTTCCCCCTGCCGGTGACAAATATGATCTGCTCAATACCTGCAGCAAACGCCTCTTCAACAGCGTATTGGATAATGGGTTTGTCGACGACGGGAAGCAT
>JAKSBB010001015.1 GCA_022361315.1 Desulfobacterales bacterium | reverse complement strand
TCCGGGCAATTTGATGTGAAGGTGGTCTATATCAAGCGGGATATTTTAGGCAATATTTCATCTTTTGTGAAGAACGGAGACAGTGTTCTCAAAGGGCTGTTCAACTATAAGTTGAATCACTTTTTTATGCCGCTTTTCCTGAAACAGTACGGACTGAATTTCCACTACTTATCCTACAAATCTCTATGTGCTTTTCCGGATAAGGAACTCAGGCGCTTAGGCCGGTTTCTGGGGGTGGATCTGGCCTATGACCGGGTAAAATCCGCAATCAGGCGTCGCCAATTCCACGTGTTCACCGGCAGCAATACCCGGATTCAGTTCAGGGACTTTAAAGGTATCCGCTACGACAGGAGCTGGAAACGTCGTTTGTCACAGTTTCAGATTTTCTGTATCAAATGCATGTCAACCAAATCCGAGAAGTAAGATCGGCCGAGACAGGTCGGGTTCAGTCAATTAAATGCAGACAGTCGTGCCCTGTAATATGCGATATTATGTGACATATGCTCAAAATACAGCCAGTCGCAAGTGTCGAGAAAAGGTTTCATCACCGGGTTTTTGTATATGATCCAAAGGGGTCTCGGATCCTTCTTTAAAGAATGTCGTATCCTTTCAATAACGGTAATAAACAGATCATCCACAAACGGATTGTAAAAATAAGCGATGGTGAACCGGTCCTCAAGGGTATAGCCGGCTGCATCCGCATTAATCAGGCTGATGTTGCGGCATTTTGACCATTTTCGTTGTAATTCCATATTTCTTAGTGCGATCCTGTGCAGATGGGGGCAGATTTCAATGCCTATAATTTTTTTTAAAGGATAGGAGGTGGCCAGGTATATGAATCTGCCTTTTCCTGACCCGAAATCTACCAGAATATCCTTGCTGGTCATGGGAACAATCCGTTTTATTCGCCGGAGGGTCATCCAGTCGGATGGAAAATAGCTGTTCATCATCCGCCCCAGGTAACGCCGACGTGGGCCCGTGTCAGGATAGGTGTTCAGTTGATTGCACCTTTCCCACAACCGGATACCGCTCCGTTTTATGGGGCGAAATATATGTAAAACTCTTGGTTTCATCTACGAAATTAAGACATAATTAAGGTTGAATCAGGTGTTATTGCCGGAGAATCCGTATAAAGCGCCTGACAATGTTTTTCCTGCGCCAGGTTTCAGGGTGGTATAAAAAGGCTTCTCTTTTTTCGTACACCAGTTCAAAGGTTTTTTCAATTGCGTTGATCGGTTTCTGTGAAACCGCTATCTCAGGAGTATAACCCGCGTCTTTCATGCTGTCAAAACAGATCTCTTCGATCCGTCGGATCTGGTCCCGGGACAGGTGATACCGCCATTTATCCACTGAGGTGGCATGGGGTGGCGATTTTTGCAGCATTACGCTCTCGATAAATGGATCGTGAAGGCCGGCAAAAGAGAGGATCCGTTTTAACTGCGTTTCCGGTTTCCGGACAAAAGCCTCATAGGTCACCGTCAGGAAGCGTTGTCGGTCCCGGGCAAGTTGCCGGGCAAACCTGGCGTGGGTATCACAATAAAATGCGGCATAGGCAAGCCGTCTTCCCTTAAAACGGCGTATCTGAGATGCCACGACCGCCCTGGGATCTCTCATCAGCAGGATGAACCGGGCATGGGGCCAGAGGGCAAGGATCTCAGGGCAGAGTTCAGCTTTCAGCATTTTATTGCCGAAGCCCTTCAGTGGGGCGGCGCAGGCCAATTCACACATGTCCTGAACCAGTTGTGGAAAGGACCCGTGAGTCTGATGCCTACCAATGAGGATGTGGCGGTTGCTGGCTATGGTCCGGCAAAGCCAGTGATTCTGGTCCTCTTCTTTTTCCATGAGGGCAATTTTATCCAAAAAACTGTGGATATCTGCTTTGGAGAGCGGTTGTTTTAACGCCTTATACACCTGAAAGCCTTCAGTGGGAAGACGGCTTTCATAGGTCATCCTGATGCCGGGATGTCTGTTCATCAGCCGATGCAGATAGGAGGTGCCGCTTCTGGCTGCTCCAACAATAAACAGGGGTACGGTATCAATGGGCATGGTTACCGGCCTCCGAAATGGTAATATTATCAATGAGAAGGTCGGTGCTTCTGCCCTGTTCACTGGCCAGCAGGATCAGGGATATGGAGGTTGACTCCTTTGGGACTGACACTGCCGTGCTGATGGTTTTCCATTGTTTGGCCTGGGGACTGTTCTTCTTAATGGCTGTTGCCCGGGCAGGGGAACCAGCAAAGGCAAGGCTGGCAGGAAGTTCCGCAAGCAGGCGCGAAGGCAGGGTCCCGGTTTCCACCATGGACAGCACGGGGGTGTCGCCTGTTTTGAGGCGCTTGGCATAAATCTGGTAACTCAGGACAACGCGTTTTCCCCGGATACGGGACATGGCCCATGGTGCCAGTCTGGCGGACACGAATGTGACAGGCCCTTTTTTGTTTCCCTTGAGCTCCGGGTGGCCGAATTTATCTCCCTTCAACCGTATATGTAGGGCATTTCCTTTTTTGCCCGGCCTTTTCTTGATTGAAAGGACCGGTGGGTCTGCAGGCCCCGGATAGCCGATATTCCGCCAGGCCCAGTGAACCGGACTGCCGTCGGCGCGGAGGCGTTCAAAACCACCGTTGAGAACCAGGGCGGGCTGGATTTTTTTCAAAGCATTTGCCGTCACGGGATCTCTGTAGGCGAGAAAGGCATTGCCGAATAGTGAGAGGTAGAATTCCGCAGGGTCATGGGGGTTAATTGTCAGTGAATGGTAAGTGCCCTGGAAACGTTTGAGGTTCTCCCAGTCAACCCGTTGCCACGTGTTTCCGTTGTCCATGCTTCGGAAGACGCCGGCACGGTTGACGGCGGCATAAACGATGGACGGCATCATTGGGTTAACGGCAACTGAAGCCGGATATACTTTCGGTTTGTCCGTGACGCCCGTAAATATACGGTCGGCACCAAGCGTAAGTTTCCAACTGCTGCCGCCGTCTGTGGTGCGGTAGATTCCCCCCTGCTTGGCAAAGGCCTCTTTTTTTGATTTGGCGTCCCCCTGCACCACGGCGGCATAGGCAATATTTGGATCTTCCGGGTGGGCAGCCACCTGGACTGCACCGGCAAGTTCAAATCCGCCGGTCCTTTTCCAGGTCTTTCCGTGATCTGTTGATTTAAATATCCCCCCCCGGCTTATCTTACCGTCTGCGGCTTTTTTCAGTGCTTTTGCCGGACGTTTCCCTCCTTCACTGGAGGCTGCCGCGTACAGGATTTCTGGAAAATCCCGACAGGCATCCAGGTTCATCAAGGGAAAGGGCAGGGGGCTGGTGCCGGATTCCGCAAGGGGGGCAAAGGTCTTCCCGCTGTCCGTGGAGCGATACACCCCTGCTTTGGGAAAACGGCCGCGCTCAAGGCTGTTAACTGCGACGATCAATTCTCTTTTTCCATAGCCTTTACCGGGGAAAATCAGCATATCCGGGATAATGCCGTCGGGCAGTCCGGATTGATCCGGAAGTGCTGGTGACCATTGTTTCCCGTCTGTGGTGGTGGAGAACAACATACCGCATACGCTTGTTTTGCCCCCTTTTCCGGACATGCCGTAAAACTGGGTGGATGGAAAATCCGGGTCTGCGGCAAAGGCCATGCATGAGCCTGAGGTGTTCAGCATCTGTCGGCTCCAATAGGCCAGGTCATATAGGTCCGGATATTGGCTGCTCCAAAGTGATAGAACACTTTTTCCCCGGTCAGGGCTCAGCATCAACCCTGTATCTGAAAATCCCAGGTATACCCGGTTGGGATGAATGGTGTCCCAGAATGCCTTATAGGACGTGAGAAGAGTAAGCCCCCGGCCTTCCCAGGCGCCGGTGGCCGGGGCTTGACGGGTTGCGGAGAACTGCCAGGTGGCCCCGCCGTCCCGGCTCTGGTACATATCTCCTAAAATCATATGGTCCGGATTTTTGGGATGGATAAAGAAGTAGTCCCGCTGAAATTTGTACCGATGGCGGTAATCCCTGGGCATGTTGCCCCGGTAATGCTCGTTCTGTGTCAGCAGCCGACGGGTCAGCAATTCCCAGGAACGCCCGTTGTCCATGGTTCTGAAAAGTCCTGTTCTGCCGTGGGAAAAGCACCAGAGCCAGCCGGGTTTATCCGGATGGGTTTTGAGCAGGGTCACAGGATGTCCGGGGGCGGGGATTTCCTTCCATTTGCCGGTATTTAGATTCAGGCCGTAGATACGGTTGGTGGCCGTACCCGCCCAGACCGTGCCGGTTTTCTTATCCAGTGCCAGGGTATGCGTTGCCGTGTCAGGACTGCCGGGAGACCTGGACCAGGACGGCGCTGAGAGCCAGCGTTCAAATATCCCTTTGGCGGTGGCAAGAAAAATGCGGGTTTCCTTGCCGGCGGATACTGAAAGCATGGGGGTGCGTGCTGAAAGGTTCTTTTTCTGATTCGGCAGAGACCGGGTGTCAAGACCCTGGGTGAAATTCTGAAATGTGGGCCCGCCATCCCTGCTGAGAAACACCCCTTTGTCTTCGACGAGCCATACCAGGGTGTCCCGTGGCCCGGGGATCACCACTGCTGCTGCTGTTTTGTCTGCAATGTCTTTGGTTTTACGGACCTGTGTCCAGGTCAGCCCGTCGTCTGTGGTTTTATATAGTCCTTTACCCTGAACCCCGGAAAAGCCGGCATACCACACCTCTTCTTTTTCCGGGTGGGGCACCAGAACGTCGATGGTGGGATGGCCGTCAGGTGTTACCGGATCATAGGTCGTGCCGCCGTCACGGCTGCGGAGCAGGCTTCGGCCCATATCCGAACTGACAAGAAGGGTGCCGGATACGGGGTGCATATTAAACTCCAGGGTACCGCCGGATCCGCCGGGGTCCACTTGCCGCCAGACACCGTCTTTTACGGGTAACATTACAGCCAAAACGGAGGAGGGTAACGCCAGGCAAATACATAATAGGCATATTCCAGCGCGTTTACTCATCTTTACCCGCCTTTCTGAGTGCCAGGATTTCCTTGAATCCTGCCAGAATTCCCCGCACTCGCTGTACCTCACTGGTATCAAAGGAAACAGCCATAATCAAGCTGCGTTTCAACAGGTATCCTGCCATGGCGTAACAGAACCAGAACCCGCTGAACCTCTTCTTTACGTTACACCGGGTCAGGAATCCGTATTTGGACATCACCTTTGCCTTGGCCTTCTGGTATTTCTGGTACCGCATCACAGGGGATTCATAATGATGGAGCCGGGCGTCCGGGGTGGAAACCAGAATATGATTCTGTGATACGCGATAGGAAAAATCTTTGTCCTCGCCCAGACCGTATCCCTGGAATTCTTCTGAGAACCGGTAGGATTGAAATACGTTCCGTCGGAATGAAAAGGAAGCCCCTCCGAGAAATTCTACAGGGGCCAGCCGGGTCTTCAGTACCGGGTTCCCCATATTGGTGGAAAAACAGGAGGGAAGGAAATATCCTTTTTTAAATCCCGTCATGCAGAACATCACATCGTAAAAGAACCAGAGTTTGGCCAGGGGGGAGTTCTTTTTGGTGAGCACTTCGCCGCCACCCATGCCGGATACCTGGGGAAGGGCTTGATATATGGCGATGGACCTCTCCATAAAATCAGGGAACAGGGCAACATCGTCATCTAAAAAGAAGATGAGATCGCTTGTGGCATGGTTGACCCCAAGGTTTCTGGAACGTGTCAGACCCTGCTGTCCGGGTGGTTTTTTCAGGTAGATATAGCGGATACCGGCTCGCATGGCGCGGCTTCTCAGGGGCGGATCAACAAGGTTGCCGTCGTCCACGATGATGATTT
>JAKSBB010000092.1 GCA_022361315.1 Desulfobacterales bacterium | reverse complement strand
TTACCGAAGACTTCTTTAATCTCCTTAACCTGCTCGGGATATTCTTCCTCAAAGTGAGCAATGGTCTCTTGCTTTAATGCGGCAAGCGCGTTCTGACGCTCGAGCTTGGTCTTGATCTGTACGTTCTCGTGAATCTTATCAGTGGCAAAGGCCTTGACCTTTTCGGCCAGATCCGCATCACGTTCCGGGGCCACCAGCACCCGTTTTTCTTTGCCGACGGCAGCCTTCAGTTCAACCTGAAGATCAATGGCCGGCTGCATGGCTTCATGGCCGAAAAAGATGGCGTCCAGCATATCCCGCTCGGATACGATTTCCGCGCCGCCTTCAACCATGACCACACCGGTCTTGGAACCGGCAACGGTGAGGTCGATATCACTTTCTTCCATCTGGGCCGGGGTGGGGTTGGCGATGAACTCACCGTTCACACGGCCCACTTTGATACCGGCGATGGGGCCGTCAAAGGGGATGTCGGAAATTTCCAGGGCGGTAGACGCACCGATCATGGCCAGGATGCCGGGTTCGCACAGTTTGTCCGTGGACATAACCGTGGCGATGATCTGGGTTTCAAAGCTGTAATCGTCATGGAACAACGGACGGATGGGCCGGTCAATGAGACGGCAAACCAATGTTTCGTTTTCCGAAGGACGGCCGATTTCCCGGCGGAAGTAGTTGCCGGGGATTCTGCCCGCTGCATAAATTCTTTCCTGGTACTCCACGGAAAGGGGCAGGAAGCTGGCGTCCAGCTTGGGTTCCTTGGCTGCCACGGCGGTGACCATAACAATGGTCTCCCCGTATTTAACAACAACTGATCCGGATGCCTGCTTGGCAACTTTACCGGTGGTGATGGATAGTTCTTTTCCGCCGATTTCGGCCGATACAATTTTTTTCATTTTCACTCCTTAATAATAAGTGGATGTAAGATACAAAAAAGGGCGGAGTGTTAAGGATAAGATACTTTTGAGTCATAAACCCGCATATTTACCATCAAACAAGGTGCTGCTTCGTAATTCGGCTTGATAGCAAAGATGCGACTTTATATAAAAGTATCTGACTAACGCTGCGCCCGGTACAAATAAAAAACCGGTTTTTGACCCATCAGGCGCCAAAAACCGGTTTAAGGTCATGTTACCTTCTGAGACCGAGTTTCTCGATCAGAGAACGGTATCTGGTCACGTCTTTTTTCTTCACGTAATCCAGAAGGCTTCTGCGCCGACCAACCAGAATCAGCAGGCCCCGTCTTGAATGGTGGTCTTTTTTATGGACCTTCAGATGCTCAGTCAGATAGCTGATTCTATGGGTTAAAATGGCCACCTGAACTTCAGGAGAGCCGGTGTCGGACTCGTGGAGCTTGAACTTTTCGATCATCTCCTCTTTGTTTTCTGCTAATAATACCACTGTAACACTCCTTTATTTGGAATAAATTAAAACGCTAATAGTTCGGCAGATCATTTAATGGCCGCTATCCAATATTCCATTCAGAAAGTCGGCGCATGATCTTGCCGTTTAGCGCGCACAAATAACCGTATGTATTTACCAGCTAAGTGATAAAAACGCAACAATAATTGTAGGTTCGGTTCGGTTTATCCGGTTCCACCAGGGCCAGAAGATCCCCCTCGGGACCCAGAATACGGATGGGATGAGTTCCATCCGGACTGCCATCCCCGGTGACAGGCCCCACGTCACTGATTCTCAACCGCTGGCCGTGACGAATCCGGGCCTTTATCCCTTCGTCCACGGTAACCGCCGGCAAATCGGTCAAAGCGTCCGCCATGGAAACCATCCGGCTTTCGATGTCCGTTCTGTTCATGGACTCCAGCTCGGAAAGATCAGAGGCCTGTTCGATGGTGAACTGGCTGGACCGGGTACGGCTGAGGCCGGAAAGATGGGCACCGCAGCCCAGGGCTTTTCCGATATCGTAGGCAAGGCTTCGGATATAGGTACCGCCGGAACAATGCACATCCAGGGAAAATACGGGAAGTCCTTCTTCATCGGTTTCAGGATCAGCGGCAGAGATGCTGTAAATTTCAATCCGGCGGGGGGGCTTTTGAATCATTTTGCCCTGGCGGGCCAGTTTGTACAGGGGCTGCCCCTCATGTTTCAATGCGGAATAGGCAGGTGCCACCTGGTCCTGCGGTCCCTGGAATTTTGAAACCACCCGCTGGATATCCTCCGGGGAGATGCCTTGAAGGGCATCTGCTTCCGCCCTGAACGTCTCCTGTCCGGTGCAATCATAGGTATCGGTTTCAACGCCCAGGGTGACCCTGGCCCGGTATCCCTTGCTGCCGTCCAGAAAAAACCTGGAAATCCGGGTGGCCTTTTGCACGGCAATGAGCAAAACCCCTGTGGCAAAGGGATCAAGCGTGCCGGTATGACCGATCTTTTTCACCCGGAGGGCACGCTTCAGCCGACCCACAACGGCCGCAGAAGACAACCCTTCCGGCTTGTTGACAACAAGTATACCGTCTTTCATTGGATCTGCTTTAGGAATCGGAATCTTCTGCCTCGTCCTCGCGGTCCTCCCCTTTGGGGGCCGCATCGATCAATGCATCCAGGCGGGCAGCCCTGTCAAAGGTATCATCGTGGAAAAACCGCAGTTCGGGCATAAAGCGCAGTCCCAGTTTCGGGGCGATGCTTTTCTTGATAAACCCTTTGGACTTTTTAAATCCTTCAAGCGCCTCTGCAATTCGTCTTTCATCACCGAACACGGTGACATAGATGCTGGCAATCCGAAGGTCCGGGGACATCTTCACCCCGGAGATGGTGACCATCTCCAGGCGGGGATCGGAAATTTTCTTTGAGAGCAGGTCCGTAATGGCCGTCTGGATCATATTTGAGAC